>JAUVAM010000220.1 GCA_030591745.1 Deltaproteobacteria bacterium | reverse complement strand
GGTGCATGGTGGGTACTTGTACTTCTGCCCCGGCAAGTGTCGTGAATGCAGCGTCGAGGGTGTACTCTTCTTCGAAGGGCGTGTTCCAGGCCGCGTTAAAGTAAATGGCGTTGACCAGCACCAGGCGGGTCATGATGTCCAAAGTGCCCGGCGGGATGAGATCCTGGATGCGATCTTCGGTTTTTTCTTCCACCCAGTCGTTGATCACTTCGCCGCAGGCGTCCGGATCGTAGGTGAAGTCCATCAGTCGCAGGCCAGCGCCATAATTGATGGCCAGCACGTCCAAAAAGTCATCCAGGAAGGGATGGCCCACTTGGCCCCAGATGGAGTTGACCACGTTCAGGCGAAAGGGCTCTTCGTCAGCGCCCTCGGCACCTTCGCCACGGCTGCTCAATTCCAAATCCACGTAGTTCAGAGCCGGATGCAGATCGGCCTGGGGCAGGTCGAAATGCAAGGTGCCGGCCATCTCGGCTTCGGTGTCGTTGCGCGCACCGCCCCAGGTCATGGCCAGCGCCACGGAGATGCTGTAGGGCGAAAAGAAAACGTTCTCATCCCCATCGGCAAGCAAAGCATACATGTCGAGCGCAAACCGGCTGTTGCCGTCCACCAAGGTTTCCAGGTTTTCCGGCGAGGTGTCCGGCGCCACGATGCGCTGTTTTTCAGAGCGAAGGTCGGTCCCCGGGTCGATGGGGTCGGTGGATGTACCGCAGGCCAAAAGGCCAAAGGCCGCCATCAAGCTTACAAACCATGCAAATCGCTGTGACTTCATCTCATCCTCCAGCAAGGGTTGGGTTGACATGCCGGAATAGAGCAAAGATCGTACCACGCCCGGAAAGACCAATTTGTGAAGCAATAACAAGACATTTTTCTTTCTCCCAAGGCGAAACGCCGATGAAAAGTCCCTCACAGGCTCAGAAATCTGAGCAGGGGGACGTTGTTGCGTTATTCTCAGTATTCCCCTTTTGGAGGAGGTTGCCCATGCTGATTCGTGTGTTTCTGTTCGTGATCTTCGTTGTGATGCTCCCCGGATCGTTGTCGTTTGCCAAGACCGCGAAAACGGAAAAGGTCGGCCTGGTTGTCCAGTTGCCCGAACCACGCTTGGACTCGGAGGTCTCTCTCGAGCAGGTCTTGTTCCAGCGGCGCTCCCTTCGCCAATACAAGTACGAAGCTTTGGACTTGAAGCAGGTGAGCCAGTTGCTCTGGGCCGCCTATGGTTTGACCAAGCCCCAGGCCGAACCCGCTTACTTGCGCGGCGGGCGGCGGGCGGCTCCATCAGCCGGTGGTCGTTTTCCCTTGGACCTTTACCTGGTGGCGGGCCGGGTCAAGGGGCTTGAAGCCGGTATCTATTTCTATGACTCGAAAACCCACAGCTTGCGCTTGCTGAAGGCGGGGGATTTGCGCCAGGCGCTTTTTGTGGCCGGCTACGAGCAGAGCATGATGAAAGACGCCCCCATCAGCATCGTTTGGTCCGCCACCTACGAGCGCACCTCTTCCAAATATGGCGACCGTGGTCGCTTGCGCTATGTTTGCATGGACATGGGGCATTCCGGGCAGAACGTCTACCTGCAAGCCGAGGCCCTTGGCCTGGGCACGGTGGCCGTGGGCGCCTTCGATGACGCGGCGGTCAAAAAGCTTGTCGGCATGGGTCCGAAGGAAGAACCCCTCTACATAATGCCCGTGGGCAAGAAGCCCTAGGCGATTCGGAATTGGGCTCAAGGGGTTTGGATTGTTTGAATTGGGGCTTCTGCTGTCGCATGATGCCTGACATGGAAATGGGACCCACAAAGGCCGACCTGCTTTCCTTGTCTCCTGAGGAATTGGCCGACTTGCTGGAAGGCAGTGGTCGGGCCAAGCAGGTCTGGGTTCTTATACGGCAGGGCAAGGATCCCATCGGCTCTGATGGTCTGGGAAAAAAGGCTCGCGCTCTGTTTGTTGAGCGTTGTAGGTTGGAGATCCCCAAGGTCCGGCTCCGGCAAAAAGGGGTTTGCGGCACGAGCAAATTCTTGCTGGAACTTTCCGACGGACTTCTCATCGAGAGCGTGTTTATCCCCGGCCCAGCACGCAACACGCTGTGTGTGTCTACTCAGGTGGGTTGTGCTCGGGCTTGTGCCTTCTGCGCCACCGGGACCATGGGCCTGCTTCGTCAATTGAGCGCCGGAGAAATCGTGGCCCAGGTGCATTGGGTCGAAAGGGAGCTGGCCGACCAAGGCCTGGGTCCCGTCAGTAACCTGGTCTTCATGGGCATGGGCGAGCCCTTGGATAATTTTGAAGCCGTGGAAAAGGCCATCACCATTTTGAGTCATCCTTTGACCTATGGCATGGCGTCACGGCGGATGACTTTGTCTACGATCGGACCTTCCCCCGAAGCCATCGCTCGCTGCGCTGGATTGCCCATCAATCTGGCCTGGTCCCTGCACGCGGCCGACGACACCCTGCGCGCCCAGTTGATACCAAAACTTCGTTACTCCAACACCGAGCTCAGAGACGCCTTCGCAAAAGTTCTCGCTGGTCGGCGCTCGAGTTTGTTTGTAGAGATGGCCCTGATGGACGGCGTTAACGATGGCCTGGAGCATGCGGACCAGCTCATGGCCCTGTTCTCCGACATGAGGGATCAGGTGCGCACCAACCTGCTGCCGATGAATCCCGGGCCGGGGGATTTTCAACCAAGTCCCGCCGGGCGAGTCGAAGCATTCAGGAAGCATCTGCAAGACCATGGATATTTCTGCGAGACCCGCAAGGCTCGGGGCCAGGACATCCAAGCTGCCTGCGGACAGCTAGCCGTTACTGAAATCGATGCAGGGAGATCTTAAGGTTTGCGATTTGACTCCATCATCTTTTTTGTTTTTTTTCCCCTGGTGTTGGCTGGGGTTTTCTTGTTTCGCAAGAATCCCAGGGCCAGGAATGCTTGGCTTTTGGCTGGTTCCTATTTGTTCTACGGCTGGTGGGACTGGCGATTTCTGTTTTTGATCCTGCTGTCTTCATCCGTGGATTTCGTTGCGGCCGCTCAGATCGAAAAGAGTTCGGCGAAGGCCCGGCGCTGGCTTGTGGCGAGCATCGTCACCAATTTGGGCATCCTGTTCTCTTTCAAGTACTTCGGCTTCTTCGTGGCCTCGATGAATATCCTTCTGGCTCAGATGGGTATAGAGCAAGGCATGGGCGCCTTCGAGGTCTTGCTGCCGGTGGGTGTCTCCTTTTACACTTTCCAATCCATGAGCTACACCATCGACGTATATCGAGGCGAAACCAAGGCCGAGAAGGACCCGCTGCTTTTCGCTCTTTACGTTGGGTTTTTCCCCCAGTTGGTGGCCGGACCCATCGAACGTGCCAGCCGGCTTTTCCCCCAGTTTGCCAGGCCAAGCAGCATCACGGCCAATGACATCCAGCAGGGTGTGAATTTGATTATCTGGGGCCTGGTCAAGAAAGTCGTACTGGCCGACAACTTGGCCAGGGTCGTGGACCCGGTTTTTCGTGCCAACGCGCCAGACTGGTTTGCTATTCTGGTGGCTTGCTATGCCTTTGCTTTCCAGATCTATTTCGACTTCTCCGGCTATACGGACATGGCCAGGGGGGTGGCCAGGCTGATGGGATTTGAGCTCTCCTTGAACTTTCTTCAACCTTATCTGTCACGAGGCCCCCGTGATTTTTGGCGGCGTTGGCACATTTCCTTGAGCCAGTGGCTGCGTGACTACCTCTACAAGCCCCTGGGGGGATCGCGGGACGGCCCCTCCCGTACTCGGCGCAACTTGATGTTGACCATGTTGCTGGGCGGGTTGTGGCATGGGGCTGCCTGGCCTTTTCTTTGGTGGGGAGTTTTTCACGGCTTGCTTCTGCTCATATACAGAGCAAAACCATTGGCGTCGCTGGCAGAAGAGGACAAGGCCAAAGGGCTTCAGGCTTTTTTTGGATGGTTTGTCTTTTTTCACCTCTGCACTTGGGCCTGGATGCTTTTTCGGGTCAAAGAAATGGGGCAGTTCGTGTGGTTCTCCATGCGCTTGTTTTCAGGCCAAGGCTCTGGTCCCAGCATGGTGAGCAAGCTGGATGTGCTGCTGGTTGTTTTTTCTGCACTGCTTTTGTTCGGCAGCGATTGGTTCTTGCGCCTGCAGCGTAAAGAGGGAGGATACCTTCACCGATTAAAGTTCGCCTGGGCCCCCCAGGCTCTTCTGTTCACCAGCGCCTTCACGGCGCTCATCTTCTTTGGTGTCTATGATGGCAGCCCCTTCATTTACTTCCAGTTCTAGGCCGAGGTGTCGAGCCTGGCTGGTGGCCTTGGCCTTGAGCCTTGGCTTATTGGGCTTGGCCGAGCTGGGTAGTCGGTGGCTCCGTGTCGATTTTCCCTTGGGTTACTTTATGGATGAAGGAGAGGCCTTCGCCGTGAGGGAATATCTGAATCGGCAGGATCCAGAGTTGGTGATCCTGGGCTCCTCACGGGCACGGGAGGCCCTGGTCTTGTCTCGCCTGGGTCGGGATGCCTCTAACTTGGCTTTCGCCGGGGCCACAGCAGAAGAAAATGCGGCCGTCATGCGGGTCCTGGTTCGCAAGACCAAGAAGCCCGCGATGCTGATCTACGGACTCACGCCACGGCAGTTGTACGGCGGCAAGCCGACCTATGCCCAAGGGCCCCTGTTTTGGAATCTGGAAGACCAGCGCTTGGCGTGCGCAACCCATGTATCCGCCTGTCCACTATACAGCCATGTCGTACACAATGCGCTGCAGGCAGAAAGTGGCTTGTTCGGTTTGCGCTCAAGCCTGCGAGGCGTTTGGCATAACTGGGTGGAGGGCATCCATTTTCCTGAAAATCCGGTGCAGGGCGGACGTTCCATTTGGCACCAGCGGGGGCCCACGTTGAGCCTATTGGGGGGGGCGGTGGACGAAGATCGGGTGAAGGCCTATGTGCAAAATTTGCTGCAGGATGAGGTCTATCCCATGGGGGCGTATCATCGAGATCGTTTGGATGAGATTGTTGAGCTGGCTCGGCGGCATGGAATAAAACTGGTATTGGTGGAACTGCCGGTCGCGCCCATTCTTCATAGGCATTTACCCCAGGATGTCTTCCCTCGATTCCATGATCATATGCGCAGGCTGGCGGACGAAAAGGGGGTGCCCTGGATAAGCCTGGATGAACTCGACCTGCGCCTTGGTGATCGTGATTTCTTGGATCAATCCCATCTGAACATGCAGGGCGGCATCCGGTATACGGATGCCCTGAATCGCAGGTTGAGAGATTTTATTTAAGGAGCATCAGGCTTCGTTGTCCTGCTTAGATTGGGCTGCCCACTTGCAGCCGAATTGCTCGACGAGCAGGTTGTCCAACTTGTCCGCCTGGGCGGCGATGGAAAACAACTCATGCCCTATGCGATCGCGCTGTTCCGGGTTCACCAGATCGGCCAAGTGCGCCCGATAGGATAAGTAGATGACATCGCCCGTCATGGTGAAGCGGTAAGGCGAGACGGCATCGTTTAGCAGGTACTTGTACAACTCCACAAGGTTCTTGCGTGGCAGTTTCGCCAAGGGTGATGTCGCGAAGAGGAAGTCGTTGCGGTAGACAAAGATGCGGATCTGGGCGCTGCCGGCGTAGAATTCCCAGAACATGGGCATGCCCTTGCGGGACATGACTGGATCCATGCCGTGTTTTTCGAACTGGTCTTCGACGAATCGCTCGGTGGAGTTCAAGGGCCGCTCTTGAAAGTAGGCCTCGACGGCGATTTTGGCGCCGCAGTTGTCGCAGTATTCGGCCGCATCCGCCAGCAGACCCGAGCAATCCGGGCAGCGCACATTGTATCCTTCGGACACCTCGTCCTCTATGAACATGTCCAACTCTTCACGGAGGTACTCGACCGGCAGGGCAAAGCCGATGTTTTGTGCATCCCGGTAAACTTGGGTGTTCATGCCCACGATTTCCCCGGCCTGGTTGACCAAGGGGCCGCCGGAGTTGCCTGGGTTCAGCGGTGCGTCGGTTTGGATGTACTTCATCTCCTGATCTACGTGCTCGGGAGATGAAACCGTGCCCTCGGTGATGGTGAAGGGGAGATCGTAGGGATAGCCCAATGCAAAGACCCGTTCTTGTTGGGTCACCTTGGCCTGGCTGAATTGTATCGAGGGCAGGTCCAGGGCATGGGGCAGGGTCACCAGGGCGATGTCTCTCTTCGGGTTGGTGACAAGAACCTGGCCCGAATGTTTTTCTCCATTGGGTAGATGGATGGCGACCTTGCGTTCGCCGCGCACCACATGCCAGTTCGTGATGACGATGCCCTGATCTTTCAAGTAAGTGCCTGAACCGTTGCCCAGGCCGGTGACGATTTTAACGACTGAGTTCTTGATGCCTTCGATGGTTTCCATGGTCTGTCTCCTTGTCGTCCATCAAGAGGCAAATGCCGGGTCCATGATTTTTTGGAAGCTGGCCCAGCACAGTTCGGATGCTTCTTCCCATGTTTTGTTGCTGCAGGCTGCCATGGTGGTCTGTAGCTCTTCTTCGAGCTTGGTCGGGACAAAGAACTTGTAGAAGAGATCGTAGGCCCCATAGATATAGTTCACGGTCAGGCCCAGATGATTGCTGCGTGCCTTGTCCTGGCCCGCCCAGTCGTAGCGGCCCGCAAGGGCTTTTTGGCATCCCTCGATTTCGGAAGACATCTTTGCGTGAATGAAGAAAGTAGTTCGATAAAAGTCCTTGAAGAATTTCTCTTTCTCGAGAGATTTGAATTCTTTGAAGTC
>JAUVAM010000408.1 GCA_030591745.1 Deltaproteobacteria bacterium | reverse complement strand
CCGACCTTGTACGCCCGATTTCGACCAATTCGATGTCAGACGTCTTGATGATGCATCCCTGTTGGCTGAACATGTGCCCACTATCTGTGCTGAAGTAGGTCCGAACGGCGTGCCACAGCCTCTGGTGCAGCAGCTTCGTGTACCCAATCAAGGTGATTTTGTGGCTTTTCCCATGGGCAGCGAGGATGGAGAAGTTGATGAGTCTCCTTTGCACATTTTCACGATGCGCATGGTCCGTATGGACCAACACGAGGCAACCTGGCAGGACCTCAGTTGGTTTCTTAACGATCAAGGAAACCAATGTGACCCGGGGCCTTGCGTCGATGTTTTCGCTTCCGGCAATCACCTTTTTGAAAGCGATGGGCTGTGGAGCGTGGAACCCGGGTTCGAGTTTTTTCCGGCTGTCGGCCTGAGCTGGTACGGGGCGGATGCCTATTGTAGGTGGCGGCGAATGCGTCTGCCCTATGAATCGGATTGGGAAATGGCTGCCTCGGCCGTAGGAACCCGGCTCTATCCCTGGGGGGACGGAGTACCTACCTGCGACCGTGCTTTGTTTGCAGAATGCCTGCAGGGCGCGCCAGCACCGGTGTGTAGCCTGACGGAAGGGCAAAGCGCTGACGGGCTTTGCGACCTGGCTGGAAATGTCGCTGAGTGGATGGCCTTAGACTATCAAGCGGATTTCTATTCCTCCTGCTGTGCCGACTACACTTGTCCTGGGGACGCAGAATTCTCAGGAGAGGAGAAAAATGTTCGGGGAGGTGGATGGCTGAGTGACGCAGAGTACTTGCGGGCAAGCAGTCGCCAAAGCGAGGCGCCGGAGGTGTCTCGATCCGACTTGGGATTGCGTTGTGTTTCTAATAACCCAACATCTTGGGCCCCTTGCGAGGACGATGTGTCCAGACCTCATCCTGATTTGAGTTCTTGTTTAGAGATTCCAGAGAAGGAATGATTTTCATTTGTGTCAATTATTACAGTGGTTTCTTATTGCTCTGTCCCCGTTAAAAGTTGTATTTAGTAGGGATTGTTGAATCCCCTTCGAGGAGGCGACAAGGTGAGTGTGAGAATCCTGAAACCCGAGCAGCTCACTGCCTGCGAACGCGTTGACGAGATCAGTGGGGAGCATGTATTGCTCTGCAAGCAATGCGGAATCTGCACGGCTTCCTGCCCAAATATCCAAGAGATGGACATTTCTCCAAGGGAATTGATGCATTTGATTCAGCTTGGTGCCCTGGAAGAAGCATTGGAGAGCAAGAGCATTTGGGTTTGCTCGAGTTGTCTGCAGTGTTCGGTCAAATGCCCAAGAGGTATCGACATCGCTGGGGTCATGGAAACCCTGCGGGCCATGAGACTCAGGGCTCGCCTGGGCTGCCTTGCGCCCGCAGAAACTTTGGATGCCGCCTGCGCGGATGCTCCGCCCATTTTGCTCATCAGTGCCATGCGCAAACTCACAGGTTGAGTCCGAGGAGCGAGCGATGAGAGTGCTTTACTTCCCCGGATGCACCTTGAAGAACAAGGCTGCCAATTTTGACGAGTCTATGGTGTCAGCCATGGCCGCTTTGGGTTCTGAGCTTCAAGAGCTGGATCGCTGGAATTGTTGCGGCACGGTTTACTCCATGACGGATGATGATTTGATGCAGCAATTGGCGCCCATGCGTAACCTCTTGCGTGCTGAGCAGCAGGGGGGCGGTGTCCTGTTGACCCCCTGCAGCATGTGTTACAACACCTTGAAGCGCGCTCAAACTTTTGTCGGTACTGATCCGGATCGCCTGCAACGGGTGCGTGACATCATGTACAAGGAAGACGGTGTGTACGAGGGCAGGGTGGACGTGGTCCATCCCCTCGTGTTTTTGCGTGACCAAATTGGTTTCGAGCAGGTCAAGCAGGCTGTCACCAAGCCACTGGGCGGGCTGAAGCTGGCGTCCTACTACGGCTGCTTGTTGACCAGGCCCGCTGATTTGGCCATTGACAATCCAGACAGTCCTCGGGTCATGGATGATTTGCTCCAGGCGCTCGGCGCTGAAACTGTGAGTTTTGGCCAAAATTCGGAGTGTTGCGGGGCCTATCAGACCCTGACTCGACGTGCTGTTACCTTGCGTAGGATCCATGCCATCTTGGGTTCGGCGGCGATCGCCGGAGCGCAGGGCCTCGTGACCAGCTGTCCCCTCTGTGCATACAACCTGGATCAGATGCAACGCGAAGCGGTCAAGGTCATGCCAGATACTGCGCGGATGCCGATTTTCTATTTCAGTGAGTTGATGGCTGTTGCCTTTGGCCAGTCTTGGTCGAAAGAATGGACAGCCCTGCATCATGTTGATCCACACCCCCTCATCGAGGCTGTTGGTGGTGCTTAGGCAGCCCAAGGAAGGGATCCTGCGATGACAAGCCAGAACGAGATGGTTACAATCTTTGTGATGGGGGAGGCATTTAAGGTGCCGGTGGGCTCCACCATCATGACTGCCCTGGAATATGCCGGCTTCCAGTTGACGACCGGGGTTGGTTGCCGTGAGGGCTTCTGTGGTGCCTGCGGGACCGTGTACCGTGAGAAGGGAGACTATCGGATTCGCGGTGGTCTGGCCTGTCAGACGGTCGTGTCTGACGGCATGTACCTTGCGCAAGTGCCTTTCATGCCAGCCGAAAAACCCAGCTATGATATTGAGGAACTGACTCCCGATATCGAGTCGATCAAAAAGGTGTATCCCGAGGTGTTTCGTTGCGTTGCGTGCAATACCTGCACCAAAATTTGTCCCCAGGATATCCAGGTCATGGATTATGTCCAGGCCATGATGCGGGGCGACATCGCCAAGGCTGCCGATATTTCTTTTGACTGCATTCGATGCGGACTATGCGCCATGAGGTGCCCTGCGGAAATCGTGCAGTACGACGCGGCGAGCATGGTGCGGAGATTGTATGGTCGTTATTTGGCCAAGGCAACTCCACATTTGGATTCTCGCCTCAAAGAGATCGAAGAAGGTCGCTTCGATAAGGAATTAGACGATCTCCAGACCATCAGCTTAGAAGATCTCAAGAAGCGCTACTATGCGCGTGAGATCAAGACCAAATAGTCAAGGGAAGGACAGGCCATGTATCCTGAGAGTATGCAGGAATCGATTCGCAAGGTGGAGGCCACCCGGGCAAAACGGGTTGAATTGGCTCGTTCCGGGCAGCCTATCGTGACCCCGATGACCGAGATCGAAAGAGATGAGGTCTTGAACGGGCATCATCCAGATTTCCAGGACGATGCCAGACGGGAGGTGCGCTGGGGCCCGAACAAAGGTGACATGCTGACGACCGAGGTGGCGGATTTGTTGGAGACCTTTGTCCGCATCGATCCGGCCGACTATGATCTGCTGCATCCCGATTTTGAAACCGACGTGCTGGTGGTCGGTGCCGGTTCCGCGGGTTTCTGCACGGCTCTTTTGGCGCAGGAAAACGGTGCCGACGTTACTTTGCTTACCAAGCTTCGTATGGGCGATGCCAATTCCATGATGGCGCAGGGCGGCATTCAGTCCGCAGTGCGCGAGGACGACTCACCTGTCCATCACTACCTGGATGTAATGGGCGGTGGCCACTTTGATAACAACCCGGAATTGGCTCAGGCCCTTGTGAATGAGGCACCGGACGCTATCGCTTGGCTTCGTAAGAAGGGCGTCATGTTTGATCAGGAACAAAGCGGGGACCTGAAGGCCAAGCCTGGCGGGGGCACGAGTCGGCCGCGCATGCTGTCTGCCCGCGATTATACCGGCGCGGCCATTTGTAGAACCTTGCGGGACGAAGTGCAGAATCGGTCAGAAATCAAGATTCTTGAGCACATGTCCGCCGTGGAATTGATCAAAGACGATCAGGGCCGTGTCGCAGGTGCGGTGGTCTATCATCTCCTGACCCGCGAGTATTTCACGATCAAAGCCAAGGCGACGGTGATGGCAACCGGCGGCTTTGGTCGATTGCATATCAAGGGATTCGAAACCACGAATCACTATGGTGCCACCGGTGACGGCTTGGTCATGGCATACAGGGTGGGAGCGAACTTGCAGTTCATGGACTCGGTTCAATATCACCCAACCGGTGCTGTTCATCCTCCACAAATTCTGGGTTTCCTTTGTACCGAGAAGCTGCGGGGCATGGGTGGACAACCGGTCAACGCAGACGGCGAGCTGTTCGTTTATCCTTTGGAGCCCCGCGATGTCGAGTCAGCGGCATTCATCCGCGAGGCATCAGGCGGCAAAGGCATAAAAACACCTCCAGGACATGTGGGGATCTGGCTGGATACTCCGGTTATCGAAATTCTTAATGGGGACGGAGCAATAAAAAAGAACCTGCCCGCAATGCTTCGGCAATTTCAGCGTTTCGGTGTAGACATCAGGACGGAGCCGGTGCTTGTTTTTCCGACTTTGCACTACCAAAACGGTGGCATTCAGATTGATGTGGAGTGTCGGACGACTGTGGATGGGCTTTTCGCGGCTGGCGAGGTGGCGGGTGGTATCCACGGAAGAAATCGTCTGATGGGTAACAGTCAGCTGGACCTCATTGTGTTTGGTCGGCGAGCGGGCAAGTTTGCAGCCGAATACGCGAAAGGTTTGGAATTGGGAAGTCTGAACCTGGACCACGTGGGCGAGGTCAATGGACTG
>JAUVAM010000395.1 GCA_030591745.1 Deltaproteobacteria bacterium | reverse complement strand
GGTCCTCACCCCCACCGCCACCTGGCCGGGGCCTTCGCCTCGACTTGGTTCCACCAGCACCCAGGGGTGCTCTGCCTGGACTCGCCAGGGATGGTTTAGACCGTGGGCCTCCAAAAGTTGCACGTTTAGGGATTCGACGATTTCGCCGGGTTGGGCGACGAAATGCAAGACCTCGAGGTCTAAGCCAAAGTCCGGATCGTGTTCAGTGTATCCACTTTTGGCGCAGGCGACGGAGAGGAAGACGGCGATCAGCGCGAGCGGAAAAATCCGGCCTAGGGGTGATTTCTTCATGCATACATTGTACCCAGGCATTTGTTTTTTTGCTACTTGCCACCCAGCGTCCAGACTTTTCAACACCACGGCCAATACGGCTTCGCCCTGGCCTGGTACACTTTTGCCAGTTGTGGAATCACTCGCGCGCTTTGACCTTCCAGGTGGTGCTGGCCAAGAGCAAAGACAAGATGGCTGCCGCCAACCAGAAGAAGAAGGCACCGTCGAAGGTGTAGTTTGTCTCACTGGAGGTACACGCCAGAAAGACCTCGCCGGGCTCGCCGGCTGCGAGAGATTGACCTACGTCCAACAAGCGACTCCAAAGGTCAACAACCTGCGCGGCCAAGACTTCGCCGGCCAACGAGACCTGACGCCCCGTGTTTTCAATGAGCTGGCCGCTGATGATCTCCTGGATGCCGGCGCCCATATACGAAAACAGACCGATGATGCCCATGGCCGCACCAGCCGCTCGTTTGGGCACGATGTCCACGGCGGTGAGCCCGCCCAAAAAGACGAGCAGGCCGCCGGTCGCGAAACCGAAAAAGCACAGGCAGAAAACCGCGGGCCACAAGGCGCCGGGTGGGACCAGGTAGAGGCCTAGCAAAGCGCTGACTTGCATCAGACCGAAGATCAAAGTGGGCCAGTTGCGCCGGGAGCCAAAGAGCTTGTCCGATATGAAGCCGGAGGAGACAGAGCCGATGAGTCCGCTGATGGGGGCTGCCGAGGAAATGAGCCCGGCGTAGATTAAGCTGTGACCTTTCATTTGCGTGAGAAAAACCAAGGCCCAACCGTTGATGGCGTAGCGAGTCACGTAGAGCAAGGCGCTGGACATGCCCAAGACCCAGAGCCAGGGGTTGCGAAAGACCTCCAACTGGGATTGACCCACGGAGGCTTTTTGCTTTTCCTGTGCGCTGCCGCTCCCGGGGGGGAAATCTTTGCGATAGTCGGCCACGGGCGGCAGGCCGTAGGTCTGGGGGCGATCTGCGTGGGTGCGCCACATGATGAAGGCGCCGCCCAGGCAAAGCAGCCCAGGCAACCACAAGCCCGACTGCCAGCCAAGGACGGTGACCACCACGGCTCCGGAAATGAAGCTGAAGGCCTCGCCGATTGAGTGACTGGTGGACCAGATGCCGTAGCGGGTGCCTCGTTCGGAATGGGAAAACCATTGGGTGATCGAGACCACGGAAGGGGCGCCGCCCATGGATTGAAACCAGCCGTTGACGGCCCAGAGCACGGCGAAAACCCAGAACAGATCGGAAAAACCCAAGACCAGGTTAATCAGGGCCGAAGCCGCCAGGCCCAGGGTCATGAATTTTCGAATGTCGGCGCGGTCGGCGAGCAGGCCGTTGACCAGCTTGCCGATAGCGTAGGCGAAAAACAGGGTGGAGCCGATGAGGCCGAGTTGGGCGGGATCGAAGATGCCTTCCCGCATCATGGGGTCTTTGACCACCGACAGGCTCAGGCGGGTCGTGTAGTACAGACCGTAGCCGAAGGTGATGGTAAGAAATACGCTCCAGCGCTTGCGTGTGTAGGCCCGGTGGATGGCATTCGGATCAGAGGAAAACGGCGGTTGATCCGGTCCGGTTTTAAAGTAGCGGAAAAAAGCGCCCAGCATGGGCCGGCATTATAGGGGCTACGGCCTGTCCGCGGCAAGGTCGGGATTCAGCAGTGGGTTTTATTCATGTGCTGTTTCCGCTATGTTGCCGAGACGCCCGCTAAACGGCATTGAGACCAGGAGGAGTATCTGACCATGAGCACACCATTCGTACTTCCGCAGATCCAACCGCATAACTGGCCGGGACAATCGGGCGCGAGCTTCAAGCCGATCCACTCGCAAATGAAGCCGGGCCCGGGTACGCAGCAACTGCCGCTCGTCTCCTGGAGCTATGCCGCCGGACCCATGACAGCCTTCATCAGCTCCGGCTGGCTCGAAAAACAGGAGAAGAAGGTGGAGGAGATCCATCAAGAGAGCCTCCGGAACCTGGAAGCCCAGCCCTGCAAACACCAGGTGGTGGACCTGAGCCAAGCAGGCGGCGAGAAGGTCTTGCTGGGAATGGTCGAACTGGCCCGGTCACAAAACCCGGCTCACATCGCCGCCGCCGATCACATCCTCAACCGACGGGCCATGCTGGCTTTGCAACAGGATCTGGGTGCCGAACCCATGGTCGTCGCGATACCGTATGCCGAGGTGCTTTTCGCAGCCAACACGAGTCTGGTCCAAAGCGGCGCCTTCCTCAATCTGGCCAGCAAGGCCCCGCCCGAAGGCTCCGAGGTATTGACGAGCATCGTATTCTTAATCCAAAACGGCGAGGTCGTCGGCAAGGTGAATTACGGCTAAAACCCAAGGCGGTTCGCTTGGGATTTCGTCGAAAACACTAAATAAGGAGTGGATTGATGAAGCCTGCTTTTCTGAGCTGCTTGATGGTTGTTTTGAGCTTGGCACTTCTTCTCCCTGGCTGTGCGAACGGCGACGAAAACGACGACACACCCTGTCACTATGGCGTCACCGTCTCCGCAAGCGAGGGCGGGGACGCTTTTCCGAGCGGCACCATCCAAGTCGCGACCGGCACCAGGCTGCATGTCGCCTTGACAGCCCATGAGGGATTTGAGCTCAAGTCGGTCACTGGCTGCGGCGGCACCCGGGAAGGCGGCAACTTTGTTACGGGACCGATCGATGGTGACTGCGAAGTACAAGCACAGTTCGGCCCGCCTGATCAGCCCGAGCAAGTCACGATTACGGCATCGGCCTCGGGTGATGGGTTTATCGAGCCCAGTGGCGCTCAATCCGTAGCCATTGGAGACTCGGCAAGCTTTGCGTTGCAACCTCGTATCGCCGGATGCACCATCGACATCCAGGGCAGCTGTCAGGCCACTTTGGACCTCTTAGCCCTCGAAGTCACCGTCACGAATCCAACGGTCGACTGTCAGTTGACGGTATTTTTTGACTGCGGCCCCTCCTCCCTCGAGATATGGCCCGAGCACATAGGCGTTTTTTGGCAGAATCTCACCCAGCAGTTTACAGCCACCCAGATTTTCGAATCGGGCGAACGAGTCGATGTCACGGACCTGGCAGAATGGAGTTCCACGGACGACACCGTGGTCGCCATGGATGCGTCGGGTCTGGCCACCGCGCTCATCGATCACGGCATCACCGACATCAAAGCGGAGCTGCCGGGCAGCGCATCGACCGTCTCTGCCGAAACCAGCATGACCATCGTCCACGTCACCACGTGGCACGAGCTCTTCCTCACCGACGTGGCCGACTACGAAACCGGAAGGGTCTATCTCGACAATGTAGTCTACGCTCCTGGGGTCCTGACCTGGGATTGGTCTCCCCGCGACTGGCAAGCCAATACGGATGGTGTTTCCGGCCGACTCTGGGCGATCTGGTCGACGGACGGAGGACTGAGCTACGAGGCCACTGCCTGGGATTGGATCGGCAATGACTCAGACTCCAAAGGGCGTTCGAGCGGGCCAACACATTCTATGTGGATGGGCACCATGCTGACCACGGTCAGCGATCAGCCAGGCGGCACCTTCAGCAACGGCAAGGAACGAACCAATATCTACTTTTCGCCCGGGGTGCCATGACGGCCATCCCCCAATCTTAGCTGCCGGTCAGCTGTTGTGCTATCTGCTTCATCGCGTCGAGTAACTCATCGGAGGTACAGCCGGTGTTAACCATGGCACCTTTTTCCGCCGTTTCGGTTTTCAAGTCATACAGGCTTGCTGTCACAGCGCATTTTTTGCCCACTTTGAGCAGCTGGGTGGCCAGGGTTTTCTGGGCCGACATGGTTTTACCCAGATCGATTTGACAAGACTCGTCCACGCAGGCCTTGTAAGAACCCTTCTTCTGGTCCAACAATCTGGCTCGTAATTGGTCGCGCGGAATCGTCTTGTATAGGCCCGTGGAGGCGATGGCGGTGCCCAGATACGTGGTCAGCTGGGCCACTTCGCTTGGTTTGAGCAGGCGGGCTACGTCGTTTATGTCGAACACGGCGACGATGGCGCGGCGGGGGCCGGGCACGGCACTGGCCGACGCTGGTCTTTGTGCACTGGGCGCTCCAGCCTCAACCGGCCGAAGGAGTAGATTGACCACATGATGACTGCTGGGTAGATCGATTTTGGTCTCGGCGCTGGTATAGTCGGGCGCATCTGCGCCGATGGACCACGTCGCTGTGTGGGGTTGCTCTTTTTCTTTGGATGACTCGCCGATGAGACAGGCGATCAGGAAACCAATACCGGTGGCAATCCCGACGCCCATCAGACCAGCGCCAGTCGATTCATATTTATCATCACCATCAGCAAGGAGAAAGGCAGTCGCTCCAAGGGCAACTGAGCCGGCTCCTCCACCCACACCCCACCAGAGGTTGGAATTGAACTCACGGATATCGACCTTGTATTCGTAGCTTGCCGAGGTCGGACTCTCGCCGATCACTT
>JAUVAM010000602.1 GCA_030591745.1 Deltaproteobacteria bacterium | reverse complement strand
GGGTATTGCCCAGGATAGCCTTGCGGCCCAATGCCGATCACGACATCGCTACGATCATGGATATGGCCGGGATCCCGCCTCCCTGCGCATCGCGCCAGGGCAGGATGAAACAATCCTGGGACTCAAACAGCTTTCAGACAGAAGCCTTCGGGGGAGATTGCTTGGGAGCCCAGTGCAAAACGCATGGGCAAAAAGAAGTCTGATCTTCGTGGCCCCTGAAAATCTCTTCGTGCAAGGGACGCACGGAGGTAACGATTTCCATCGAACCCGCGATGTGGTTGAGCAAGAAGAGATTGGCCACACCGCAAGGACGAAGCAGAACCTGGCGACCCGGCCGGGTCAGGCAGATCGTCTCCTGGCAGGAATCAGGCTGGACATCCGAATCGCCCTTGACGATTACATCGAGGAATTGCCCATGGACCGAATCGTAACGATGATTGTGGCGCGAGATCGACAGATGCAAAACCGACCAGATGGGTGCCAGAACCAAGCTGGCCACCAACAAAACCACCGGCACCGCGGGTATGCGACAACACCCGCTGTCTAAAGTCTGGCGCGAAAACCAACTGGTGCCGCTTTTCCGACGATGGCTCATTGACAGTTTGATGCCAGAAACAAGGAAAAAACGCAACTTCTATTTACCAAGGGGCTATTCCGCGAGGGCCTCATCCGCATGCAGTGATCCATCAGTACTTGAAATAAACCAGCTTAACCTTTTCGCTGGTCTCCCATTTGGGCTTGGCTTTCCCCACCACCCTGGCGCTGACCGCCGTGCCGTCCACGCAAAGGGTCGAACCGTTGTTGGTGTCCGAGCGACAAATCCGGGCCAGTCCTCTGTTGTTGCGATAGGACATAAAGCCATAACGACCGGTTTGTCCCTTTTCTTTATTGAAATACTTGAGAAGGAAAATTCTGGCCTTGTCGCTGACCTCGAAGGCGGGCTGCGCTGTCCCCTTGGCCTGAGCAGATTCCGCGGTGCCGTCCGCGCAATTGGCCAC
The DNA here is from genome assembly GCA_030591745.1 of Deltaproteobacteria bacterium. The sequence continues at coordinate 2,049 of JAUVAM010000602.1, read as the reverse complement.
GCCGGTGGCCGTGTCGCCCGCACAAACCCGCACCGCGCCCCGGTCCGTGTAGTAGACGAAAAAGGCATAACGACCCTTGCTGCTCTTTTTCTGGCCCATGCTGTACTTCAGATAGAAAATCTTTGCCTTGTCGTCCACGACCCACTTCGGCTTGTCCGTACCCACGGCCTTCGCGGTCACAGCCGCACCATCCACGCAAATGGCCTCCCCGGTGGAGGTGTCACCCTTGCAAACGCGGGTCAGGCCCTTGTCTGATCGGTAGTTGAAAGTCTGAATTTTGCCCGCCAAGGCCTCCGAGGAGAGAAACAGACCCACGGTCAAGGCAAGAACGACAGGAATACGAGACATAAATACCTCCGTCTGTTTAAGTATTGCCTGAATCTCCAGGAGGGAGTTGGCTATCTTTAGCACCATGTCGCTTCGCGACACGGCACAAGACAGTCTACTTGAGGACCAGCTGCATTCGGTCTTGACCCAAGTGTGAAGATTACGCCTCATCAAGACTGTCTAGGGAAGTTTGAGGCTCAGGCTGGTGGTTTTTCCTGCCGCGATCTGAACCTCGACTGTCTTTTTGATGCCGCGGCCGGGGTTTACGCAGATCAACTTGTGTTTGCCGGCAGGCAACTCCAAGCCCAGGATGGGCGTGATGCCCAGTTTGCGCGAGCCGAGGGAAACCTCGCTCCAGGGCTTGGTGTTCAGGTTGAGCTTGCCCTTGGTCGCCTTGGCCGTCACAGGCTCTGGATCAGGCTTGGGTTTCGGTTTCGGCTTGGGCCTGGTTCCAATCACGGGCTTTGGTTTCGGTTTATTGATCGGCGGCGTCGGCATTGCAACTTTGACGATTGCCGGCACAAAGGCCAGGGCCACCCGCTCGCCGGGCCGGGCCAAAAAGTCCTGCACCGACTCATCGTGCCCCTCGCAGCGCACGGTCACCTTGTGGGTTACGCTCGGGCTGACGTCCAGGTCCATGACGGGGGTCCTGCCCGACAGGGCCTTGCCGTCCAATAAGATCTCACAGCCCTCGGGCGTGGAGCGCACGGACAACATGGCGATCGTGGGCTTGGGCTCCGGTTTTGGCTGCGGCTTGGTGTCCGCAACCAATGGAACCGGCTTGCCCTCCTCGCCCTTGTCCTGCGCCTGGTTCATATACCACCAGATCCCAAATCCCGCCGCAGCACCCCCCAGCAGCAAAACCAAAACCAAGACCAACCAATTCCGACCGCCAGCGGGGACGGGGTCGTCTAGATCATCCGCATCACCCGATTCACGAATGCGGGTGGCCGCATCGGCCATGGCGTCCACCATGGCCGCCGGGCCTGAGCGACCCTTGGACGGAATGGAGCCGCTCTTGGGCTTGAGCTTGCGCACCGACACCGCCGCGGCGCCGCCCTTTTTGATCTGCTCCAGCAATTTTTTCTTGGTTCGGGCTTGCTCCCCCAGGACGGACATGGCGTAGGCCTTGACCGCTTGTTGGCTGGCGTCGGCACCGGCCTCACGCAAAAAATCCCTGAGCGCCGTGGCCATGTCCGCGGCCGTTTGAAAACGAGCAGCGGGATCTTTCTGCAAAGCCTTGTCGGCCACCGCCGCCAAGGCCTGGGGCACGTCGTCGCGAATTTCCCGCACCGTCGGGATGGGTTCGTCGACGATGGCTCGAATCATGGCTGGTTCCGCATCACGCTTGAACAGCCGTTGGCGGGTTAAAAGCTCCCAAAGAAGCACGCCCATCGAAAAAATATCCGAGCGGCTATCCACGTTTTTGCCCATGCACTGCTCAGGCGACATGTAGGCCAACTTGCCCTTCAGGGTGCCCACCTGGGTCTGGTGCATCTTGGTGGCGGCCTTGGCGATACCGAAATCCACAAGCTTGGCCACCCCGGAGAATAAAACGATGACATTATGCGGGCTGATGTCCCGATGGACGATGCCCATGGGCTTCCCTTCATCGTCCTCCAATGAATGGGCGTAACCCAGGCCATCACAAATCTGAGCGGTGACGCCGGCGGTCAGCAGCGGAGACATGGGCTTATTTTGCTCGTATCCCTCGCTGACCAG
>JAUVAM010000422.1 GCA_030591745.1 Deltaproteobacteria bacterium | reverse complement strand
TGTCTTTGCATAACATGCATTTTCGCTCGTTTATGAGCGGCAAGGTGCATCTGCGGGATGTCGTTTACTATGTCTCGGTCACGGCCTTCTTCTTGGTGGCGGCCACCCGCATGCTGGAGTCAAGACGATGGCGATGAGATTGGGAAGCCTTCATGGACCCCATGCCTTGTTGGCTCAGGCCTTGGGGCTGATTCTTGTCTTCGTCGGCGAGCGCCTGATCGGGGAGCCCGGCTCATTGCGTTGGGCTTTGAGCGGTTTTGGGGCTGCCTTGTGTCTTCTCTCTTTTCTTGTCTTGACCTTGGCCTGGTTGCGCTCGGCGGATCAGGCGCGACGCGTGGAGGGCCTGGCTTCGCTGCTGAGTCTGGTGGTGCTGTTTGCCTTGGGGCTATACGCCCTGTCTTCCGACTTGTGGCAGGCGGCAGCAGCCAGAGGCCTGAGTTGGCAGGCTGCTGCTTGGCCCATTCTCCTGGTGGCGGGATTCGTTCCCTTTCTGTTTTTACAGTGGAGTTTGGCCTCCATGGGCCGCGGCCGCGGCATTGAGCATAACAGGATTCGTACTTCCGTCGGCGCGGGTTTGAGCCTGGGACTTTTTGTCTGCACCTTGTTTTTGGTCAATGCGGTGGTTGACCGTAAGGATGTGCATGTCGATTTGTCGTACTCCCGCACTTCAGCACCCAGCGAATCAAGTCTGGAAATGGTGGGGGGTTTGGATTCAGACCTGGAGTTGCTTTTGTTTTTTCCTGACACGAACCAGGTACTCGAGGAGGCTCGTGGCTATTTCGATGCACTGGTCAAGACGGGATCTCGTTTGAAAATGAGGACGGTGGATAGGGCCTTGGAGCCGAGTTTGGCGGAAAAACACCGGGTGGCCCGGACGGGGACCGTGGTTTTGGTGCGCGGAGGCAACAGCCAAAAGATTGAATTGGGCGAGAAACTCAAGCGGGCCAAGGTCAAACTGCGCAAGTTGGATGATTTGTTTCAGACGGCCCTCTTGAAATTGACGACCGATCGACAGGCTGTCTACATGTTGACCGGTCACGAAGAGCGGGGGGCCAAAAAGCGGGAGGGCGACCTGCGTCCTCGCTTGAGTCTTCTGAAGAAGTATTTTGAGAGCAAGAACCTGAGCGTGAAACCTCTGGGGGCCATGGAGGGTTTGCCCGAGACCGTGCCTTCCGATGCGACGTTGCTGGTCTGGGCGGGACCACGCAAAAGGCTTGTGCCGGGCGAATTGAAAGCTTTGGAAACATATCTCGCCGCTGGCGGCCGCATGCTCATCATGTTGGACCCGGAATCCGGCGCGCTGCCCAGTGCTGACTTGTTGGCCTCTTTGGGCCTTGTCTTCGAGCCGGCCAAGTTGGCCCACCCTCGATTTTTCGTGCCCTTCACCAAGACCAGGGCCGATATGACCAGCATCGTCACAAACAAATTCTCTTCGCATGCCGCCACCGGTTTTGTTAACAGGTACAGCCAGGATTTGGCCATCGTGTTCCCGAGCACGGGATCTTTGATTAAGGTTAAAGGCAGCAAACAACGGGTACATTTCTTGGTGCGTTCGAGGGAGAACAGCTGGGCAGACGCAGACGGAGATTTGCAGCGGGGTCCAAGTGAGGCCTTGCGGGAGTTCGCACTGGCCGCGGCGGTTCAAAAGAAGATCGAAAATCCGGACAAGCAGCCGGTGAAGGACGGCGATGCGCCCATCCTGGTGGATGACGAAATGCGCGTGGTGGTCTTCGCCGATGCCGACGTTTTTGCCGACCCTTTCCTGTTTTTCCCAGGGGGCAACCATCACCTTTTGGCTGATGTGCTGAAATGGCTTATGGGTCGGCGGCGGATCGGTGGTGCCACAACCCGTGAGGAGGATGTGGCGGTATTGCACAGCCGGGATGAAAATGTTTTCTGGTTTTACGGGACCGTGTTCTTCGTGCCGCTGGGGATTTTGGGTCTGGGTTTTGTGACCCGCTGGGGTCGGGGACGATCGCGCGGGAGGTCCCAATGAGTGTGCGTCGTGGCTTGATCGGGCACGCGATTGCGCTGGCTTTGGCTGCGGCTGCGGCCTGGTGGGTGTATTCGGGGGTGCCTGAGAAGCCTCAGTCGGGAGTAGTGATTTTGGATTGGGGGGTCCAAGAATTGAGTGAGCTGTCGTTTCAAATCAAGGCCTCACGGCGCTTGAGTCTGCGGCGGATGGAGAGCCTGGATGGGTTTTGGTTGGTGGTTGAGGGCGAAAAACCCCCCTTGAAAAAGACGGAACCCGAGACCCATGTGGCTGATGAAAAACCCGAATCGTATCGATCGGCCTATCGTGCAAGCCGAGAGTTTGAAAAGGGCATGGAAAAGCTGCTGCCCTTGCGGGCGGAACGCAAGTTGGGTCAAGTCGATGCTGCCAGGCTTTCTGAATATGGCCTGGACAAACCAAGAGGGCACCTCCGCTTGCTGGCGGAAGGAAAGCAGGTCGTTTTCCGGATTGGTCGGCGGAGCTACGGGGGGGCCACGGCATACCTGCAGCATGAAGAGACGGCTGAGGTTTTTCTGTTCTCCAGCGCTGTTTTGAACTTGTTGGATTTCAGGGCACCCCGTTTTATGGAACGACGGGTGCTTGATTTGGCACCCGCGGAGCTGGATCGCATCGAAGTGCTCTGTGGTCCCCGCGGCGCTCGCAAGCTGGTTCGGAAAGCAAGCCAGGGCGCGCCGGATGGTCGGTGGGTGGCCGCCGATGACCCGGAAGCGAAGGCGGATCAGATCGATGCTTGGGTCAGGCAGGTGTCACGCATGCGCGGCCTTGAGTATTTGAATGAAAAAGTGCAGCCTGAGCCCAAGTCTTTCTGCACCCTGCGCCTGAGCCGCGGGGACGAGCTGGTAGAGGAATTGCAATTTACTTGGGATGCCATGTCCGAAAAGAAAAACCAGGCCAAGGCGCGCTCCCGCTTCACCGGTGCCTGGGTGCGTCTGGACCCCTTCCACGCAAAAAATTTCATTACCGATATACAGCGAGTTTTATCCAGCGACTGAGCGAGATTCGCAAGAATGGCGCCCGTTGCAGGACTTTGTTATTCTCCGGCTGTCGTTTTTTGAATGACGAGGCTGCTCTAAATGGGAGAACACAAAGACTTGATGCAGGCGCGCGAGATGCTTTCCGCGGCCAGGCGGGTGGTGGTCATGAGCGGGGCTGGCATCAGCGCCGAGAGTGGCGTGCCTACTTTTCGCGGTGCCGGCGGGCTTTGGCGCGAGTTTCGGGCCGAGGATTTGGCGACCCCGGAGGCTTTCGAGCGGGATCCTTTGCTGGTTTGGGAGTGGTATCGGTACCGACGGCAAATCGTCGCCCCTTGCGAACCCAACCCTGCCCATCTGGCCCTCGTGAGCTTGGAGGAACGAGTCGATGATTTTACCCTGATCACCCAGAACGTGGATGGCTTGCATCGACGGGCGGGTTCGCGGCGCGTGCTGGAAATCCATGGCAACATGTTTCTGATTCGCTGCACCGGCTGTGGGCGGGAGCGTATGGTTCGGGATGACGACTTCTCGCTCCCGCCGCGCTGCGAAGAATGTGGTGAAATGGAAAGGCCGGGGGTGGTTTGGTTTGGGGAGTCTCTGCCATCTGATGTGATCATGGCGGCCGAGAAGGCCCTGGTTCAGGCCGATCTGTTCCTGATAGTGGGTACCAGCGGACTCGTGTATCCCGCGGCCGGTCTGCTTCACCAGGTGGACCGGAAGCAATGTGGCACTTTGTTGATCAATCTTGACCCCACCCCACAGTCGGGAGCCGTGGACCTGGCCTTGCATGGCAAGGCCGGCGAGTTGCTGCCCGCCTTGTTGGAGGATTCTGTATGAAGACTTGCACCTTGCACCGCAACGCTCGCGCCGCTTGGCGATGCAACAAATGTCAGAGTGACCTTTGTCCCGCTTGTGCGGCTCCCTATGAGCGGCAAGGCAGCAAGATGGTGCGATGCGTGCAGTGTGGCGGCATGGCCGAGCCCTTCATGGTGAAAAGGGAAATCAAATCTTTCTGGGGCATGTTGCCGACTTTTTACAAGAACATGTTCTCTTTGAGTGGGCTCATGCAACTTGCCGGGCTGGGTGCTTTTCTGGCCTTTCTGGCTTGGATTGGTTCCATTCCTTTCTACGGTCTTTTAGCCTGGTTTGTTTATTTGGGTATCTACGCCAGCTACTACTTTCTGGTGGTCAGTAAGGCCACATCCGGGGAAGAGGGTCTGCCCGAAATGGATGATTTCGGGGGCATCGGCGAGATCCTGGTGACTGGTTTCCGTTTCATTTTGTCGGTGGCCTTGCTGTGGATACCTGCGCTGATTTACCTGTGGAACTGCAACACGCATTTCGCCAGTGCCATGGATTACATCAAGGACCCCTTTTTGATCATCATTTTGCTTGTGTCGTTTTTCTATGTGCCGGGCGCTATCATCACCACGACGATTTCCGAATCGATAGTCGCCATTTTGAACCCGGCCCATGTGATCCTCATCGCATTCC
>JAUVAM010000262.1 GCA_030591745.1 Deltaproteobacteria bacterium | reverse complement strand
GGCGTCAGCTGCCTCGATGCCGATCCCTGAGTCCTCCACCAGCACCTTCAGCCAGCTCCGATCACCATCCTCTTCAGGGGCCATCTTGATGCCCACCCAGCCGGTGTCGGTGAACTTCAAAGCGTTATCCAAAAGATTGAGCAGAATCTGGCGGAAGCGTCTTGGATCACCCATCATCCGGGTCGGCAGCTCATGCAGTTCGGACCTGATTTCCAGTCCTTTGCCGGCCGCTCTCTTGCGCAAACCCTCCACCAATTCGGCCGCGATGGCTTCCGGGCGAAATGGCTCAAGGTGGAAGCGCAATCGGCCCGCCTCGATGGCCGCCAAATCCAACACGTCTTCAACCAAATGGAGCAAGGCATATGCGCTTGACTTGATCGAACGCAGATCCTGCTTTTTGTCCGCATCAAGCGGGTCGACCTGCATCATCTCGCGGAGACCAATGATGGCGTTGAGGGGGGTACGGAACTCGTGGCTCATCCTGGCCAAAAAACGACTCTTGGCCTGGCTGGCTGCTTCGGCTCGCTGTCTCGCCTCCTCAAGATGCCTGCTTGAGCGCAGTCTGGAGTTCTCATACATATAGGTGACGGCGATGGTCACCAGCATGGAGGCCAACCAGGTCATCACCTGATCCGAGGCCTGGTCCTCTATGGGCAGGTAATGGGGAAAGCGATAGCCCACAAGCTCAAGGGAATGCATGCCCAGCAGGGTCCCCAGGCTGGCCAGGGCCCACCACAGGCCGCTGCGCCCGGCCAAAAACAATGCCAGGGGGGGGACGGTGAACAGCGCCACGTCGTTGGCCAGATTGACACCGCCGGTGGCCCAGTTGGCCAGAATCATCGCAGTCAACAAGAGGCCAAGCATGACATGGGCGATCAAGCCCAAATGCCTGCCCCGGCTCACCAAGACCCATACGACCACCAAAGTCAGCCAGATGGCCGCAAAAATCAAGCCCAGGATCCACTGTCCGAGGTGAAAGAACTGCAGCATAAACACCAGGCCGAACAGAGACACGATCAGTCCGCCAAGGCGCAGCACCAGCACCCGGCGCCGGGTCTCTTCATCCTGCCAATCCTGGTCCCAGCAAGTGATCCGGTCCCAAAAAATGCGAGCTGTCATTTTACAATCAACCAAGGTCCACAAATCATGCCTCTTTCCTAAACTATCCACAAGCCTGATGGCTTGACAGGTTCTCGTCCGCGTGATGGTTTATCCCACCGCCAAGTCAGCACAGGAGAAAGCATGTCCGAAAACCAAGCCCCCAAAAACGAACAACCGAAATCCATGGGTCGCGCCATCGCCGATTCATTTCGCGAGGTGGGCGAGACATTTGTGCATCTGGCCCATGCCCCGCGGGCATTGTGGGGCATCAACATCTCCTATTTGCTCGAGGGACTGGCCTATTTCGGCGTGCTGACCATCCTGGGTATCTACCTGGCCGAAGACGTCGGCCTCCGCGAAAGCCATGCCAGCCTGGTCCTGAGTTTTCTGACCGGCGGCATCACCCTGTCCATGCTGCTTCTGGGCGGCGTCTCGGATCGCATCGGCGTACGCAAAGCCCTGTTGGTCGCTCTATCCTTCATGATCCTGGGCCGATTTTTTCTGGCGGCCTCGGGCACCTTTTTCCCCTACGGCGAAGGGGCCAATTCGCTGATGTTTGTCTGCTTGCTGCTGGGCTTGCTGCTGGTGGTGGTGGGCTACGGTATGTATCAACCGGCGGCCTACGCCGGCGTCAAGCAGTTCACCAACAAGAAGACGGCCGCCATCGGCTACGCCATGATTTACGCGCTGATGAATCTGGGTGCCTTCTTTTCGGGCATCATCTCTCCGCCGGTTCGCCACGCCAGCGGCATGGTGGGGGTTTATTGGGTCTACGTCGCCATGACCGTGGCGGCATTTCTCTCCGTCCTGTTCATCTTGACCCGACGCACGGCGGAAAAAGCCAAAGAAAGGGTCAAGGCCGAAGACCTGGCTTTCGGGGAGGAAGAAACCACCGACGACGAGGCGAAGCCGGCCGAAGACATCAAGGCCAAAGCGACCGACGAGCGCAGCCTCTTCAACCCAACCACCATCATCTTAACCACCCTGTTTTTAGGTGCCGTGGCTATTTTTCTGACCCAATTCATCACAGCCCCAGTCCACCCGCTTGAGCAAAGCTGCGAGGACCTGGCCAAGGAGACCAAGAATGCCGCCAAGGCATTATGGGCCGGCAAAACGCCCGCCCAGGACCTGAACGCTCTTTGGAAGCAGACAGCCGCAAACCTGAAACCCACGGCGGATGCAAGCTCGGTCGACGAGACCGCCTTCGTCCTGGCGCGACTGCAGCTGGAGAACATGGCCGCCCAATGGCCCACCGACACAAAGGGACAGTGGACCCTCGAAGCCGAACACGGACAAGGCATGCGGAAGCTCCTGCGGGTCCACGCCCTGCGCCTGATGACCGCGGCCTATGCCTTGGTAGCGCCCGTGGATGGAGAAGTCGTCGACAAGTTACGCCTTCGATTAAAACAGCCTAGTGAAGATACGCTCCCTGTCTCTGCGCCAGAACAAAAAGCACTTGTTAGCCTTGCGGGCAGTGAAACCCCGGACATGCTCAAAGGCCTAGTCCAAAGCATTCCGGCGATTGCCCAACAAGCCAAAGTTCAGTTGCCGCAAGGTATGGAAGAAGTGCTCGCCAGGCGACTGAAAGCCGATGAAGCCTTCCTGTCCGCCTTGACCGAGAATTGGAATGCCCAGACGGGCGAGGAGGCCCGGGCCCTACTCACCGAGACCTTGCTATCTGACAGCCTCTTCTACCGAGATCTTGCCAACAGCCTGGTGAATCTGGAAGACCCCGACAAGGCCAGACATTGGTCTGCCGCGAAATTTTGGGCACTGGCCATGAACACCAAGGCGGAGATGCTCAAAGATGTCTACGCCCAAAGACTGCCCCAGGCCACCCCCATCGACAACACAGAAAAATGGAAAACCATCGGCCTGCGCTATGGTACGTCATTTATTCCTGGCCTGCTCTTCCTCATCCTGTTGACCTGGTGGTTGCTGAAGTTGCGCCCGGAGCATCCCTTCCACAACAAGCACTTCACCTTCTTCATCTTTATCTTGATCCCGGTTCAGACCCTCTTTGCCCACAACTGGCTCACCCTGCCCTTCTACATCAACCGGGCCTTCGCCGGCACGACCCTGGGCGAGAACTTCGAGTTTTTCTCCAACATCAACCCGGTCCTGATTTTCTTCCTGACGCCGCTGGTTGCGGCCATGACCAGCCGAGCCCGCGTTTATCCCATGATGATGGCCGGCACCCTGGTGATGGCTCTGCCCACTTTCTTGCTGGCCTTGCCGCCAAGCCCCGTGCTGCTCATGAGTTACATTCTGCTCATGTCCATCGGCGAGGCCATGTGGCAGCCTCGCTTCCTGCAACTGGTTGCCGAGATTGCCCCTGAAGGAAAAACCGGCGCCTACATGGGCATCGCCCAACTTCCCTGGTTCATGACCAAGGTATTCGTCGGCTTCTATGCCGGATGGTTCGTGGTCAACTACTGCCCCAGCGTGGGTCCGCAGAACACGGAATTCATGTGGTTGGTCTATGCCTTCATCGCCATGATCACCCCACTGGGCCTGTGGATGGCCAAGGGATGGATCGGTTCGACTATGGAAAAAAATGCCGCATGACAGACTCGCGCGCGACATGCTACAAAGACCGCAGGAGGAAAATAATGATGCGTCATGCGCTCGTGATGATCGGCTTGCTCGCCTTTTGCACCACCGCCTTCGCCGGCACGCCCTCGGAACAAAAAGTCTCAAAGGACGTGACCCGCAAGTGGAAAAAGCAATGGCCTGAATTGGAAGTGGCCCACGTGGCCCGAAAAACCGAATGCCAAAAAGTCATCATCGAGGTCCCCAGCAAGGTCCTGGGCAAGACCCGTAAGCTCAAAACCTGCCAGGTTGACGTGGATGTATACATCAGCGTGGGTTATCGTTACCACATCTACCGAGCCACCCAGGCCCACTACCAAGGAAATCGCCTGGTTCGGCTTTTCCAGGGCAAAATGGAAAAAGTGTGGAAGGCCGGCGGCGTGCCGGTGCCCAGCCCGGAGCAGGCCAAGGAATGGCTCAAAGCCCAAGCCACAAGCAAGCTGGGCGCGGGATGGGAAATCACGATCACGGAAACCGGCAAACCGAGAATCTTCGGTGAGGTCTTCCGCTTGACCTATATCGTGGAAGCCAAAGGACCGGGAGCCGATGGAAAAGAAGAAATCAAAAAAGGCCTGATGGCCACCTTCGAGTCCGACGGTGGCGACTGGAAGCCCGTGGCTGACTTGAGTATTTGAAAGTTCAGGACGCCGTTTGCCATTCGGTAAAGACTTCTCTACCAATTTCGTTTAAATCCGCATCCAGGCGAAGCAATTCCGCCCCTTCGGTTGAGCCCAAAGGTGGACCCACCAACAACAGGGCGGCAGCTTGCCCGGCGGGCGGGTTCAAAAGAACCAAAAAGTGCTCGCCTTCATTGTGGTGTCCAGCCGAGTAAACCAGACGAAAGTGCTCATCCACCAAATCCTGATATGTCCCCAGGTTCACCTCGGCACTTTGCAAATAGTAGCAAGTCGTGTTGCCGGCGCAGTTGCAGGCACGACAATGGCGCATGTCCATTTCCACCTGATCTCCCCCGGCGGTTGTCGCCGTGATGATTCTCCTGGACAGCTCCGGATATGCACATGGCCCCAGTACCTGAACCTCGGTGATCGGGTCTTCCCCGGCACCCAGCTTGATGCCTCCATAGACCAGGTCCGACAAGTTGTTCTCGTCCAGGACCGTGACCTCCGGCCAGACGTCGTCAGTCGATGAAAAATCCAAACTCACATTGATGTGGAAAAAACTGCCATCCAATGCGTAGGTCTGCGTGAACACATAGGACCATGCTCCCCAATCAAAGTACTCGGCCAGCAGCTCCCCTGGACCGGCAGGAGCCAGCTCGTTCTGCTCTGGCCGGAACAAAACCCGCTCAACGAGATCCACCGGGAATATACCCTCCTCACGAGGCAAGACAAAATGCCCTTCCCGCAGATCGATGCGCCCGAGCATCGGGTATTCCTGCGACCAGTCCCTGCCCTCTGCGAAAGTGCTGCAAAGGCCCGTGTCTGGCGGCACGACGATCAAAAAGCTCTCTGCGGGATCATAGTCCGGCCGTGGACCGATGTCCGTGCCCGCGCTCCCATCCTGTGGGGAATCGCCTGCATCTTGGCCTGCATCTTGGCCTGCATCGTGCGCGTCTGCCGCATCCGGCAAACCCGCGTCCTGCGCACCGCCGCCAGCTGAACAGCCCAACAGAAAAATAAACGAGGACAGGCATGCTATCAATTGGGAAATCTTCATTGCTTCACCCCTGATTGATTGTCCCCAGGGAATCACAGACGACCGGTGGCCACGGTCAAATCATCCAACCACATACGTTGATCGACGGGAGATCCGTCGCCGATGTATGGGGCGATGAGGAACTGGTTGAAGCGCATGTCCGGATGCTGACCGGTGCGCATCAAAATATGGTGGTGGTCGATGACCAACGCACCGTCATACCAGTACTGGATCACCCCATCGGGCACCCCGACACCGTTTTCGATGCTGTTCATCTCAAAGTAACTCTCGATAAAATGCCAGTCGTTCTTGTAGTAGGGCCCAGGCTCATCTCGAAACATCTGCTCCTGGGAATCCCAAAATCGGGCACTGTAATAACCTTCGCCGAAGGAGAAGCAATCGCGACCCTCGAGATCGCCGATGAGCCCGTTGCATGAGCAAACCGAACGCGCCTCGCTGAACACATAACTGTCGAAGTCCCCGTTGCAACCCACGAAACTGTCGTTGTTGAGCAGGATGCAGCTCGGATCATTGTTCCGGCTGTCTTGCAGGGCGATTCTCACCACACCGCCGACTTGCTCGGTGTAGGTGGTCAGATGAGAATGGGCCGGGCCGACCCAGCGGTCGTCCTTGTTCGTGATGAAATGAAATTCATGGGGATGATAAGAACGCTGCGAACCTACATAATTCGCGCTGTACTTGACCCAGTAGCTCAGGTACACGGTCTCGGTCTCTTCGAACTCGTGCCTTCCTGGCGTCCCACCCTGACAACCTCGCTGCCCTTGCTCGAAAAAACACTCAAAAGAATGCGTGCTGTTCGGGATGTGCTCTGCGCTGGACAGATCCCCACTGGGC
>JAUVAM010000089.1 GCA_030591745.1 Deltaproteobacteria bacterium | reverse complement strand
ATCGGCTACAACACCAACAAACAGAATCGACCCGTCTTCGGCTGCGCCGATTGCGAAAACCCCATCTACCCCAACTTCCTTTACTCCGAGGGCTACACCGACACGGATCTTTATGACTACGAGAACCCACGTTCCGTTGATCGGGGCCGCGACCCTCGCTCGGTCTTCCGCGAAGATCAGGAACGCTGGACCTTCATCGGCGTCTTTTGGGCCAACTACTTGCTGGACGTGGGTGCAGGCTTGGATTTGCAGGCCAAGATCAAACAGATCATCGACCGGGACGGCCGGGACACCAACCTTGCCGATGACAATTACGTGGGCAACATCACCATCGGGCGCATCTCGGCCTCCTACCCCATCTCCGACACCCTCAAGCTGCAAATCGGCGGCCAGTTCGACTGGTGGGACGAGGACAACAGGGATGGATCACCTGGCAGTGGTTACACTTACTACCAGACCACCAAGGTCAAACCGTTCATGCTCTTGACCTTCAACTACGGCGGCGCATCGCTGCGCTATTACATGGAATACATCTACAAAGATCAGTGGCGCGAAGAGCGCTACGCCGAGCAGTTCTGGGGCGTGTTCCGCTCCAAGGCCACCTTGGAAGTCAACTGGTAAAGAGGCCGAAATGAAACGACAAGAAATCTTCGTGGTTATTCTGGGGCTGTTGTTGGCCGGCGCTGGTTGCGGATTCGAAACCTTCTTGGCCACCGCCACCGGCGACGATCACCCGGCCCCGGACGGAGGCATCCAGCCCGATCCGGAGCCCGCCATCATCGAAGGCAGCATCCCGGCATCCGCCATCGCTGGCTTGGACGCCCTGGACATGCACTTTTTCTCAGGTGCCGGAGTCGAGCAAAGCCCCAAGCTGAGCGTTGCGGGCGAGACCTTCGAAGCCGCATTCGAAGCCGGCCTGCGCCTGGTGGGCTTAACGGTTCGAGCCGAGCGCGGCACGGTGGCCTACCGGGCCCTGGTGCCCGTGGCCGAGCCGGGCCAGACGACGAGCGCCGGAGACTTTGACGGCATCGACAACCGGGAAACAGCCGCCTGCCTTCTCGTTCAAGCCAAAGCCTCCTCCTCGGGGCGCGGCCTGACAAGCTACCCGGCAGACAGCCTGCAGACCGCCCTCGACGAGCTACAGGCCTTGTCCAGCTCGGGTCCGGTGCAAACTTTCTACAACATGGTGCAGGCCGTAACCGCCTGCAGCGACTGCGCTCGGGGCACGGCCCTGCGCTTTCGCGATCCGCACATCAGCTCGAACGGTCAAGTGCTGCAAAGCCCCTTGCATCCAGACTTCATCTTCGCCAACCCCATCGATTACGACGGGGACGCGACCGCGGAAGACACCACCCTCGACTTCGACGTGGCCCTGCTCGCGGCCCTGGAGGCCTTCGAGTTCAAAGCCTGCTTCTGCGACGAAGACGATTACTTTGCAGCCTGTTGCGCCGACACCGCGGCCTTTGCCCCCTCAAGCGATCCGGCCGAGATTGCCCTGGCCTGCGGACAGGATGGACGCAAAATCATCCGCAGCTTCTTCGCCGTGGATTTCAACGACGGGCTCAAAGACGGTTCTTGCCTGGCCATCGATCGCTTCCGCTGGACCGATCCCCAGGCCGGGGCCAGCATGTTCTTCGTGGGCGGTATCATCGAAAGCGACAGCCCCATCTGGGATCCGGACATCGACGCCAAACTGGGTGCCTGGGCACCGAACACCATCCCCATGTACGACGACGGCAGCCACGGTGACGAGTCGGCCGGGGACGGCGTCTGGACCATCAGCTTCGTGCTGCCCTCGGGCCTGCGCATGGGCTACAAGTACACTTGGGGCCTGGCGGGTCAGCAATGGGGCGGCACGGAAGAATGGCCCGGCAACCGAAGACTCTTAGAGATCGAAGACGTCAACGGCGATCACGTCGTGGCCCGCTACGATCATTACGGCGACGAGGCCACCAACAAGGACAACGACAACACCCTACCGCCGTCCATGGGCGGCACGGGCCTGGTGACCTGGGACACGCAAAACGCCGACGGTGATTTCATCACCCGGGAACGCCCCCGCGACACGGACAATGACTGCACTCTCGATAGCTGGTGGACACCCAGCAACCTGCCGGCCTTGACGACGACCTGTCCTTAGGGACCACGAAAACCAGGGGAAACCATGCAAGCTGAAAAAAATTGTTTTCTGGGATGGGTGCTGATGCTGGCGATGATCTTGCTGCCCGGCGGCTTTGCGACAGCCGATGACTGGGAAGATCAGTCGGGCTGGGATGAGCTGGAGAACAAGAAGCCCAAAAAGGATGGCGAGTTTAAATCCATGATGCTGGACGCAGGCGGACTGCCGGCCGGTGACTTCGGCTTCCGACTCTCCGCCGGTCTGCTTTACTCCAGCCTGGGTGCCCATGTGGGCGTGCTGGACCGGCTGGATCTCATCGCCGAAACCCTCATCCCCTACCAGGGCATCGGCCAGACCTGGATGGTGGGTGGCGGTTTCAAAGTAAACATCTATGGGCGAACTGGGGTTTTTCAATCAGCCATCAAGCTCAAGGCTTACGGTATTTTTTATAGCGATAGCGATGCGGTTGAAAGCCTGAGCGAGGGGCTGGCCCTCTGGCCTTCCTTCATGATCGGCCTGCGTGTCAAAGGCGGTTCCATCTATGCGGAAGTGGGAGCCATCCTTTACCCCTACACAACAGGCTCTTCCAACCAGACAGAAGTTTTCGGCGGCATCCCGGGCCACTTCGGAGGCGAAATCTACATCACCGACTGGTTCCACGTTTTCATCAACGTAGACTTGGTGCTGGCCTCGCCGGTGCGCTTTTTCAGCTTCGGGCTGACCGGCCCCTTCAACTACATCGAGGCAGGCGCCATATTCATCATCTGAAAACCCCAATCGTGTCTCTGCTTCACACCTCTTGCATTCCATTTTGGTATCCCCAGTAAAACGAAACCCCATTTTGGCTTGTCGCGAACAGAGAAAACCGCAACAAAACAATGCCATGACCTGGCTATAGATCCTTTGGCGCAGCTCTTGCGATAAAGACGACAGTAAGTCATGCTGGAAGAAGGGAGTAGGACATGCCTAAGTCGTCAATTCATCGTGTTCCCATGCTGGGCGTCGCCATTCTGTTTGTTATCGCCCTTGGCGCCATACCCGACAAAGCCGCGGCGGGTGGCACCCATTTCCTGGTGGAACCCTACTCGGGCCTGATTTTCAACCAGGGACTCAACTTGGAAGATGCCGTGGGCCTGGAAAGCGGCGCGTTCTTGGCAGTGGGTGGAAAATTCACGGGTTTTCCTCCGAGATTCTACCTCTACATGAAAACGTCGTTTGCCAACTTCGGCTCGGAGGATCTCTTCATTGCCTCCCGCGATGCCACCGCTTGCGTAGAGCGCTCCTACACCAAAGTAACCGGCGGCCTGCGCACCATCATCCCCATCTACTGGCGATTGCGACTGCAGCTTGAGGTGGGCGCGGGCCAAATGTTCTCCCGAAACCGCTACGCCGAAAGCGGACGAGATCTGGTGGAATACGACGAGTCCCTGACCGCCGTGGAATTGGGGATGGGCTTGAACCTGCGGGTGTTCCGCTGGCTGAGCGTGGGCCTCATGTATAACTACACCTTCGTGGCCGAAGAAGAAAACGGCGATCTGATCGCGACCATGCTGGGTGAATCCAACCATGGTGCCCAGATGAGTTGGTCCCATCTCAACGCCACCAGGGGATTTCATTTCTGATGCGACGCTCGACGAACAAAAGGTTCTTCGGACTCTGGCTGTTGGCGCTGGTTTTCGCCTCGGCACCGGCTCTGGCCGCCGTCGACGCCCCGGGGCAAATGAGCTTTGACTTTCTGGCCGAGGAAGAACTCATCTACCACAACGCAGAAGAACTGCCGACGGATGCGCCCTTTGTCGAGGCATGGGCCGACGCCTTCTTCAGCTCGGACGCCTCCGAGTTCGGCGAGGACGGGGCCTTTATTTGGGCCGGCATCGAGTTGTCCGGTCCCGATGGGCCACGCTACGGCATGCTCTTGATGGATCTGAATCTGGGCCGGGCGCCCCTGGGCGGCACCCCCATGCCAGTACAAGCCATTCGCGCCGAGTACCTCGAAAAACGCGGTGATCAGATCCTCTTTTCGGGCTATGCAAGTCACGGACAAGTCACCATCATCGATCTGCTCTTCCATCCGGAAGACGGCGGCGCGGTAGAAGGTCGCTTCGAACTCTTCTTCGTCCACCCGGATGGCCTGTACCCAGGCTGCCGGGTGCTGACGGACGGCATCTTCTCCACCACGCCCTCACCCTCACGCATGCGCGAAGTCCACAACCTCCCCCCGGTCGAGCCGGACGGCTCCAATGTCTACGTGGGCATCGACTGCTCCGGTGCGGTCTATGAAGCCGACGAAGCCGAAGGCGGTTGCGGCGGAGAGAGCTCAGGTTGCGAGGGCGACACGGTCGACGACGGCGGCGCAAGCTGCGAAGGCGACGGCGGCACCTCCAGCGGTTGCGACGGCGGCGAAGCCTCGGGCGGCTGTGAAGGCGACACGGGCGGCGGCGATTGCGGTGACTGCGGCGCGGCCTCGGCCGCCACACTCCACGCCCCAAAACGCTTCGGCAATCCCCTCCGCGGCCTGATGCGCTTTTTCCCCGAAATCGCAACCCTCATGTTCATCATCACCTGGCGACGAAGACGTTAAAAGCCGGGGGACGTTCCCAAACGCCCCCACCAAAGGTGGTGACGAAGATCCGTGATGTGTCCCGCGGGTCCACGGTCACGCTCTGCGCGTTTGAAAAAGGGAAGGCCTGCCAATGTGCCCAGGTTGCCCCGCCATTTTGACTCAGCCACAAGCCATGGGCGTTTGTTCCCGCGTACACGATGCTCGAGTCATCCGGATGCATCGTCACCGACATGAAGTGGTCGTATGATGCACCGCCCGAAGACGCGACATCCGCGTCCGTGAGCACGTGCGCCCAGGTAGCACCGCCGTCCAGCGTACGGTACACGCCCCCCTGGGGCTTGCCTGGTGCAGTTGCGGCCGTCACGAAAAGCACCTGGTCATCAGCGGGATCAAGCGCCAGATTCGTGGGCCACGCCAATTCGAGCGCCGAGGAGATATCCGTCCAGCTCTCGGCGTTGTCATCCGACCGCCAGACCCCACCCGGCACATCAAAACTGCTGCCAAGGCGCCGCGCCGTAATCAGAGCAAACAGCGCACCTGTCGCCGGATGCCTGCGTATCCGATAAATATGCATGTTTCCTGGGTTGCCCAAGCCGCTGGACTTCAGCGTCCAGCTTTGCCCGCCGTCCGTGGACTTGTAGACACCCTCACCAAAGACACCCACGTAGAGTGTTCGCTGCGATGGGGATGAGCTTGGATCGAGCGCGATGGTGGTGCAGGGAAGTTCAGGCAGCCCGCTGCTCGTGCTCGTCCAGGATCTTCCCTGATCCTCGGAAATACACACGCCCCCGCGGTGTGAGGTCGACTCCGGATCATTGGGCGAAACATTGGTCCAATGCGGGATGTCATGCCGTCTGCTCGCCGCCACAAGCATGCGCCCCTCGACGTCGGGGTCGAACACCACATCGTAAAAAGTGTTCGTCCAATCGCAGCCCCGGGCACCGTAGATCCAAGTCTCCGCGCGATCCACGCTCCTGGCGAAACCGATGTCGGTGTATTCGATGTACTCGCGATTCGGATCATGGGGATCCGTCAGGTAGCCCCAGCTGCTGGTGACCTCCAGGCCGATGCTGCGATAACGGGGATCGGGATCTCCCGGGAGTACCCCGAGTTGCTCGTTGATGCCCTGTGTCCAGCTCGCTCCGCCGTCTCGAGTCATGTACAAATCGCCCTGCGTCGAAATGACCGCCACCTCTGGATTCGAATGACTCGCGAAGAAACCGTGATCCGTAATGTAGTACCCCCAGTGGATTTCTGTCTGCACCCACGACGCTTCGACGTTTGCGTCCGCGCCCGTCAGACGAAAACAGCTCGCCCAGCTGTCACCGCCGTCGGAGGTACACCAAACCTCCGTGCCCCCGATGTTGGCTGCATACGCAATCCGGGTCTGGGAAGCGGCCATTTGCAACGTGTTCTGATTTTCGAAAGGGGCGACGACTGCCCATGTTGTCCCATCGTCCAGAGAGCGTATCGTTCCATGTTGAGAAGTCACCGCGAACAACACGCTGTTTCCGTCGCTTGCCCCTCCCGCAAGAGAGATGACGTCCTCGGCGCCCAGCGGGGAACCATTGACGGAAATCGATTGCATACTCCAGGTTTCACCGCGGTTGGTGCTGATCCGCAAGGCGTTGTCAGCACTGATGGTGACGAGTCGGTCTCCCGTGACCACTATCTCTCGAGGACGCTCATCGATCACCGAGACAAACGAGGAGGCGTCGTCGATGCTCCTCCACAGGGCGGTGTCGGTGCCCACGAACAACACATCGGGGTCACCCGGCAGCGCGCTCAAAAATTCGATTTCCTGCGAAGCCCAGGGGCTTGACGAAAGCTCGTCCCAGGTCTCCGCCCCGTCGCGGCTGACCACCAGCGTGGGACCAACATGCCAAAACACCCGGTCTTCAAAATAGGCCGGCTGGGTCGAAGCCGAGGCCGACATCAGTTCCTGGTAGTGAATCAGATCCCACCGCGCACCCGCTGTGTGTGAGCGATAGACCCCACCCATGTCGCAGGCGGTCAGCATGAAGGCCTCATCGTAAGGCGAAATGGAAGGCACAAAAATGCCGCCGCCGCCGCCCATGCCACGCACCTCAAATCCCCGCGGACTGCCACCGCTGTCCTGCCCCGCGTCACCCGCATCACTCACGTCGCCAGCATCGCCAGCATCGCCCGCGTCGGTCACGTCGCCCGCATCAGTCGCGTCGCTCGCATCGATCGAGGCGTCACTGGCTGACGGGTTGTCGTCAGAACAAGCGCCAAAAAAGACAATCGCGGTGGCCAGTAGTGCAAAAAAACAGGGTCGCTTAGAGGGCAGTCCTCTCAAAACGCCAGATAGCAGGGTATGTCGTGACATGGTTTACCTCAGGGTGCCGCCGTGGGATCGGGTTCGGGTTCGCGCACCTCCAAGCCTTCGTATGGCACTTCGCGGCCGCGCCAGCGGCGCAATTGTCCGTCGCGACGCTCTAAGCAAAGACAACGGTCCATGGGCCCTAAATAGAAGGCCAGCTCCCAGCCGGCCTCCACCGAAAACTGGATATCTTTGGCATAGCGCGCCTCGCCCTGCTTGAGCTCGGCCGGGAACTTGGACTCGGCGTCGGGTCCCGCATCTTCGGTGGCCGGCAAGTGCAGCACCCGGCCCCCATCCTTCTGCATGAACAAGCGCCCCTCACCCGCCTCATCGGAAAGCTCACACCAGAGACTCGGCGACCTGCCCGTTTCCACCGCCAAAACGGCCTGGATCGAAAAGGGCCTGCCCATGACAAGCAACACCTCACCCACCTGCACACCCGCGGGCCCCCGAGCCTGTGTCGCCTTTTGTTGGGCAGCTTCCTTGCGTCTCTCCGCACCCAGGCGATAACGCACAAACAAGGCCGCACCGATAAAAAGCACGAAAATCCCGCCCATAAGAATCAGCAAAGGGAGAAGACTGCTAAACGAGTTGGAGAAGGCTTCGCCGATCATGGTACAAAGCCTACAGTCGAAAGACGCCTCGAAGCAAGACGCTGAACCCAAGACGATAGGCCTACGATGAAGATGAAAACACTCACAACCTTGTCCTTGCTTGCCATCGCAGCACTAAGCGCCGCCTGCACACCCAGGGCATCACTCAGGCCCGACGGTCACTTGGCACCCACCGAGCGTTTGCTGGTCAGCCGGGCGCCGGCCACTCAGCCCTTGAAGCTGGTCACCAACGATATGCCCGCCGGTGACGCCTTTTTGCACACGGCCAGTCTGTCCGTGGATCCGAAGGACCCCGCCCTGGAGCACCTGCAAGCCCGCATGCAAGCGACCGTGGATCTGGAAAAAGGCGTGGGCATCGCCGCCCCCCAGGTGGGCGTAAATCGACGCTTTATTCTGGTCAAACGTCTGGACAAAAAAGACGAGCCCTTTCACTCCTACTTGAATCCCAGCATCACCCGTAGCTCCGAAGCGACGGAGGTCGCCTGGGAGGGCTGCCTGAGCATACCCGCCGGCTTCGGCCAGGTCCGCCGAGCCCAAAGCATCACCTTGCGGCACCAAGACCAAGACGGCCGATGGCTCACGGAAGAAGTAAAAGGCTTCACAGCCCGCATTTTCCAACACGAAATCGACCACTTAGACGGCGTACTCTTCATCGAACGCAAAGAACCCGGCGAACTGGTCCCCAAAGACGAGTACCGCCGTCGCAAAGAAGAACAAAAACAACGCCCCACCTCGGAATCAGAGAAAGCACCAAAAACATAGAATTTTCTTGGCAGGTCCGCAGGGCCCATATAGTATTCAGCCAACTTTCCGAAGGTTTCCATCTTGCAAGGGAGTTCCGCGTGGCCCCGAGCAACCTGATCTATTCGATTCTGGAAAAAAACCTTGTCTCCGGTCGCCTGGGACCCGGCGAAGAGATCGGCGTTCGTGCTGATCAAATGCTGATCCAGGACGGCACGGGCACCATGGTCTTTTTACACCTGGGCCTGTTGAACCAAAGCCGGGTAAAAAACCGCTTTGCCATCTGCTATGTGGATCACAACACCTTAGGCGATGGCCCCGAGAACGCGGAAGATCATCGTTTTCTGCGCTCGGCCTGCGCCAAGTACAAACTCCACTACTCTCGGGCAGGCAACGGCATCGGCCACCAGGTCCACTTGGAACGGTTCGCCAAACCCGGTACGCTTTTGCTCGGCGCGGACAGCCACGTACCCACCCTGGGTGGCGCGGGCGTGTTGGCCATCGGCACCGGCGGTGTTGAATTGGCCGCCGCCCTGACCGGCGCACCTCACTACTTCGCCTGCCCCCGGGTCATGCAAGTCACCTTGCGCTCCAAGCTCAAGCCCTGGGTCACCGCCAAAGACGTGATCCTGCACATCATCGGCCTGCTCGCGGACAAGGATACGGTGGGCCTGGCTCT
>JAUVAM010000187.1 GCA_030591745.1 Deltaproteobacteria bacterium | reverse complement strand
CACTGCTTCTCCACTGCTTCTCCACTGCTTCTCCACTGCTTCTCCACTGCTTCTCCACTGCTTCTCCACTGCTTCTCCACGGGGCTTCCCCCAATTTCTCAACAGTTTTCCCCCGAGTTCTCCCCACACTATCCACCGTTTTCCCACAGACTTTCCCAAAAACGCTGCCCCATGACCCGGGGGGGGCCGCTTCATACAGCTCACTGGAACACTTCTACCTCGGCTTGTTCGGCGGGGAAACGGGGAAGGATGTGGACCTCACCTCGACCGTCGGCGCGGTCTTCGAATTCTATGGGGCTGACCCAAACATCTCGGGAGCAATCGCCCTGGTTGATACAGGCCTGGCTGTCTAAGCGATGATGGACGAAGTACCAATGTTGGCCATCCGGACCCAACACGGCCGAGCCGTGGCCGAAGGCCTGTTGTTGACTGGGGATGAGATAACGGCCCATCAGTCGATTGGAGTTGGTGTAGACGAGTTCTTCCACCGTCGGCGCCGCAACCCAGTATACGTGGTAGTAACCCGAGTCCCACAGGCTTCCGCTCAACAACAAATAGACGTAGTCCCCGCGACGAAAGAGGCTTGCACCTTCCGTGACGCCCCAGGAGACGCCATCTCGAGTGAACTCATCGCCAAAGCGGCCGCGAGTAAAAGACAGCATTTCGTCACAGCGTGGGCAGTATGTCGCGAGTCGGGCCAGGGTGTCTTGATCTTGCGGGTTGGCGGCATGGATCTGGGCCACGGCCGGATCGCAGATTGCGGCGAAGGGGTCCGCCGGATCCAGTTCCACCAAGGAGACATGCTCACCGTGGTTGCTTTCCTCCCAGGCCACGTCCGGCGGGCTGTTGGTGAACCAGCTATAGGCCATCCACCAGCGACCCGATTGGGGATCCCGAAACACATCCGAATCGAGCCGAATGATCTTGTGGCAGTAATTACCCTGACAGTTCGGCGAAGCGTAATCGACGCTGTGCGGGACCTGGACACGTGTCGCCTCCGCGCAGCTGCCCGCGTTCGCCCCGGCGGGGAAAGGTTCCCAGGAGTGCGCGGCGGTAGCGAAAGGCCCTTGAGGTGAACTCGACGAGGCCAAGTACACACCGCCAGCCTCGCCATAAGCGGGACAAGGAGTCTGCGAAGCAGAAAAACGGGTTGCCGAAATGCCCAGCATGAAGACGTCGCTTCGAATTTGGGTCAAATGAGGCGCCCAGATCGAACAATAGTGATTGCCGTTGACCGGAAGGGAATCACCCGGGGTCCGGCTCTGCCTGAAGGCTTGCTCAGGCAACAGGGTCCAGTGGACCAGATCCCTGGAGGTATAGATTGGGAGGTCACTCAGGTTGTGTACCGTGTGCACCAAGTAATAGGTCGGCGCGCCGTCAACATCGATGATCCGCAAGACATGTGGATCGGGTTTGTCGCCCGCGATGACCGGATTGGTGGCAGCGATCACGCAGAGATTCGATTCGCCGCAGGTCTGACCAGCCGGACAGCCCGTGGCTTGCAGTTCACAGGCAAGGCTTCTCTGATTTCCGCAGCCGTCTTCCTCCAGCCTGATGCCGTTGCAACTCAGACAAACCGAGGGCGTACAGTCACATTCGCCAGCTTCCACCCATACCGGCACACAGGCATCTCCACCTGCATCCACGCCACCAGCGTCACCACCCGCGTCACCGCCCGCATCACCGCCCGCATCACCGCCCGCATCACCGCCCGCATCACCGCCCGCATCACCGCCCGCGTCATCGCCCGCATCACCGCCCGCGTCATCGCCCGCATCACCGCCTGCATCACCGCCTGCATCACCGCCCGCATCACCGCCTGCATCACCACCCGCGTCACCGCCTGCATCACCGCCTGCGTCATCGCCCGCGTCACCACCTGCGTCACCGCCTGCGTCCACGCCCGCCTCGTCGCCAGCTTCTGAGCTACCGCCATCTCCGGCGTCTTGTTCATCTGCATCACGGTCGTTACCATCACCAGGACCTGGCGCCCCGCCGCCTGTGCAGCCCACCCCCAAAAACAATAAAATCCATATCAATCGAATGGTCTGTCTCATGATGCTCAAGTATACACCAAGCGCTTTCTCTTCTGTTCCAAAATTAGAGTGCGGCCAGATGCCTGAATGGATACGATGGTACGGATGTGAGCACGAACCTGCCCAGAAGATCCTGCCAATAGGCAATGGGCCCCCGGAGACCAAGCCCCATGGAAAATGAACGCCCCCAGGGAATTCCA
Source organism: Deltaproteobacteria bacterium (assembly GCA_030591745.1). The sequence goes on along the minus strand of JAUVAM010000187.1, from coordinate 4,933 downwards.
CCTGAAGCAATCTGGTCCGCCAGCGACAATGAGTGGGTCCTGCTGCCGAAAGACGATGAAAACCGTAACCATGGCATCTGCACGTATTGGCGGCCCGACGGCACGCTGGTCAACCACTGCCAATTCGAGCAGGGCGCGCCCCATGGCTGGTACAAGCGATATCACCAGTCAGGCGAGGTCTCGCGGCAAGGGACCTTCGTATCCGGCAAGCTTCACGGGACGGACGTTTACACCCGCTCGGATAAACCCAGCACCGAAACCTTCCCCGCGGGCCTGGGCGATCGGGTGTGGCGGGCCGAAATGGACATGTGCGAGAACCGGATCGTTGCGGGCCGGTGCTATGACCGGGAAGGCACCCAGGTCAGCGAGACCGGCGAGGCCTTTCCCGAAAGGCCGGCCTCGGTGCCCGAAGAGGCCACCTTCAGTGCCACGGGAGGGCGATGGCTCGTCGGCCGCACCGACGATCAATTCGAACACCATGGCCTGTGGCGCTTCTATACTCGAGAAGGCGCACTGAACCAGGAAACCGAGTTCGACCACGGCTCCGAAATATGGACGCGTCACTACAACAGCATCGACGAAGCCCTCGCGGAGGTGGCGCTGCGAGAGGGTGACCTGGAGACGGCAGCCGGGGCCGCCCGGCGACTGTGGACCTCAGAGGGTCCCGACGCCGTAACGGTGGGCGGCTCACTCCTCTTGCGGATACTCCCGGCATTGGACAAGCCGGACCGAGAGGAGATGCTTGCGGTGGCCCGCGCGATCAGAGAAAAAACCCAAGGCCATATCCAATCCCCCTTTACGCCTTCGGGCATCAGGAACAACCTTGTCTTCGGAACGGCGTGTGAGTTTCTGGCCCAAAACGAATTGGACCACGGCGACGGCTCCGGACTCGATGCGGCTCTGAAATTGATCGACGAAGCCCTCGACGCCAACTTTCACTATGGCACCGCCTCGCTGCGGGTGACGAAGACGGGGATTCTCAGGCGCCTGGGGCGCGACGACGAAGCCTTCCAGATCGCGCGAGCCCAATTGGCCACGGACCCGGACACCCCCGGACTTGAGGAGCTGGCCCAAAGCCCCGATTTCGCCGACTGGATGAAGTCGATCCGCACAGACAGCATGACCGTCGAGGGTGCCTTTGAGATCATGGGAAAGCAAGGCGAAAAACTGCTCCAGCTGGTGGCCCCCATCCTCCGCGAAGTCCAGGACCAAGAACGCCAGGAAGAAGACAACGAGGAAGAAGAAGGCGGAGAAGACAGAGAGACCTGCCACGATGTCCCCTGGGACCTCGCGTCATCCTTGGGAGAGCGTCTTTCTCCCGAGCTGCTGGCGTATAGCAAAATGGGTATCGCGACGCGTATCCAAAACACCTATCGCGGGCTATTTTTGGCCCCGTCGAACACGAGCGTATCCTCGGCCGTGGCCGCCAGGGATGGCACTTGGATCGCAAGGTTGCAAAGCTGCTTTTTGCCGGTGAGCGCCTTGCTGGTTGAAAACGAGGCCTTCTGGGTGGCCAGCTGGCAGGCAGGTCGTCACGGCACCAGCCGGGTTTACACCCAACACCAGGACGAACCCGAGTTCGACCAAAGCTCGGCCTCCATCGCCGCCTTCCTCACCGATCGCATTCTGGAGGACACGGAATTCGAAAAGATCCAACTACCCGCCCTCACCCGCGAGCGATGGGCCAAGGCCGACGCGCTCTGCCTCAAGGCAGACGACGAGGTCTTTGCCCCCCATCTCGACGTCTACTTCATGGAGCCGCGCACCCGCTGGATCGTCGGTCATTTGCTGGGCATTTCCCTGGGCAAAGGCCTGGGCTCGGCGGCCACCATGGAAGACTGGTCCCGCGAAAAAGACCTCGTCGGAGACTGGCCGCACCTTCTGGCCTACTGGTTGTTCCATCATCTGGTCTTCGACAACCGGGAAGAACTGGCCTTGCTTTGTGAACGGGCCGACCGTCGCCATCCCGCGGTCGACGAACTGGTGACGATCGCAAACGATGCGCTCACCGGCAAGCCTGTCGATGCGAGTTTTTGGGACGAGACTCAAACCCTCGGCCTGCGAGCCCGAGCCCTGGACGAAGGCCACGAGACGCTCTTCGGTGAAGCCGCCTTGGGTCGCCTGCAAGAAACGCTTGCCGAACGGCGGGAGGCCGAATCACGAGTGGCGGCGGCGAAGGCCGAGCTTGAGGCCTCCGGGGATCCGAAAGTGGCCGCGGTTTTCGAAATATGGTCACTCCTGGAAGACACGGCAGGCAGGCTCGAACTCTTCGAGCAGCATATCCTCGAGCAGGTCTTTCCCGATCAGGACGAGGCCACGGACTACATGATGCGCCAACGCTCCGGCCATGCCTCGATCCTCACCCGTGTCATTTTCGGCTTGTTCGGCAAGGTGGACGCGAAGTGGCTGGCATTCTTCGAGGCCTCGGTCAAACGCGGCGCTGCATTTGACGAAGAACACGCCTCCTCTGTTCCCGGTGCGCTCTTCGGTCTGGGTTTGGCCATAAACGATTTCGACGCCTTCATGAACTTCGTCAAGTCCATGTCCTTCTACCCCGATGAGTTCGGCAGACGACGACGCCTGGAGACGGCCCTTTTGGCCCTCCATCTCTGGGATCAAGGAGAAGGACCGCAACAGTTCCTGCTTGGCGAAGCCGAGCGTTACGCTGCCCAATTTGACAACTGGCAAGTCGACACAACCGCCACCGCGCTGTTCTCCCTCATCGAAAAAGAAGTGCCGAGGGCTGCCGAGATCTTCTGTGAGATGTTCACCAAGGCCTCTTTCTCTGGTGCCAACTGGACGACGGCCCTTTTGTTTGTCGGCGAATGCGCAAAGCGCAAGAACCCATCCTTGGCCCCTGGCCTTTTGGCGGCAGTCGACAAGGGACTGGGCCGCCACGACGACGGCGACCGCGCCGAGGTCATCCAGGCCTATGCAGTCTGTGCTGGCAAATCGGCGATTGAGGTGCTTGAAACCCGGCTCGAAAACATTGATGACGTGAGAACTGACTGCGAAAGAGCCGCGCTCCTGTCCGGCCTCATCCAAACCGAGCCCGACAACGAGACCTACACGAAAGACGCCGGCGCCACAATCGGCCGCATGCTCGAAGGCCGCGTCGACTCCATGCGTTTCGGGGCCTCGGTGTCACTCCTCAAGGTGCTTCACAACGCAGGGCTCAAGGGCTTCGCCGAACTCGCCGCCAGTGTTCACGAACGAGGCAAAACCGATGAGTACGCCAAGGAAAAATTGAAAACCTGGTTGGAGGAATCCCTGGCTGCCTTCGCTTAAGGCTATACTGAGCTGGTCATGCGCATCATCCTTCACATGGACATGGACGCCTTCTTCGCGGCCGTTGAAGAACGCGAAGATCCATCGTTGGCGGGCAAGCCCGTGGTGGTGGGCGGGCGCAGCCGTCGTTCGGTGGTGTCCACGGCGAACTACGTCGCGCGCGAGTATGGCCTGCACTCGGCCTTGCCCATGGCCACAGCCCTCAGGCGTTGCCCTCATGTGATCATCCGGCCCGTGAACATGCAGCTATACGCCTCGATCAGTCGACAAATCATGGAAGTGCTGCACGGCTTCAGTCCCCTGGTCGAGCCCTTGAGCCTGGACGAAGCCTTCTTGGACATGAGCGGCAGCGAGCGACTTTTTGGCCCCCCCATGGCCATGGCGGAAGCCATCAGACAAGAAGTTCACGAGGTCACCCGCCTGACGTGCTCCGTGGGCATCGCGAGCAATAAGTTTCTGGCCAAGCTTGCCTCCGATCTCGACAAGCCAGATGGTATTACCCTGGTACCCTTCGGCAAGGAACGAGCCTTCATCGCACCCTTGCCCGTGTCCAAGCTCTGGGGCGTGGGTCCCAAAGCCGCGGCCCGCCTGGAAAGCCTCGGTCTGCACAGCATCGGCCAGGTGGCCGAAGCGGATCGGGATTCCTTGAAGCGGCGCCTGGGCTCCATGGGCCCCCATCTCTGGTCCTTGGCCCGTGCCGAAGACAGTCGCCCCGTCATCTCCCATCGCGACCGCAAGTCGGTGGGGGCCGAAATCACCTTAAGCCAGGACATGCACGGGCGGGTCCAAGTGGAACGCCAGCTCAGGCAACAATGCAATCGGACAGCCAAGGAACTCCGACGAAAGGGCTGGAAGGCGCAAAGCATCCGGGTCAAGGTTCGCTACACGGAAGACTTCCAACAGGCGACCCGAGACGGCAAGCTGGCCTTGGCCTGCGATGACTCCGACGGTCTTTTCGACGGCTGCGCCGCCTTGCTGGACAGGCTGGACTTAGACGCGCCCATTCGCCTGGTGGGCGTCACCGCCTTCGACTTGCTGGATTCCGACGAGGTCAGTCAGAAAGATCTATTTCTACAGACAAAACGAGATCAACACTCCCGCATCGAGCACACCATGGACGCCATCTGTGCGCGCTATGGGGACAAGATCCGCCGGGGCGACGGGTCCTAAGGAAAAGAGGGACGGAGGCATAATAGTTGAAAATTCTGCCAGATTTGAACCTTCCAGTGGGCGAAATGAAAAGTTGATCAGTATTTTGAGAAACGTGGAGATTTTTCCAAATTCAATCGGCGGAAGGTCGTTGGTTTTGGGGCGTGCTCGAACAATGGCGATAAGAATCGTTCCTTATCGCCTCAAAGATTCACAGGCAAAAGACAGGTCAACCATCTTCCCTGTCATTCGAACTGTTGCTTGACGGCAGTAGGAGCGTCGCGAACTGGATGGAGGTCAGTGTTCTTTTAAGATGTATCCGGCGGGTCATCGTCAGAAGAACTTTTCTTCTTTTTCCGCATCAAATCGCGCAGCTGATTGCGCATCGCTTCGACCCACAAATCACCGCCGATAAAATGGCCGCGAGTCTTCTTGGGGTCGGGCTTGAAGCCCTTGTCGACCATGTATTGGTCCAGCATCTGTCGATACTTACGCT
>JAUVAM010000591.1 GCA_030591745.1 Deltaproteobacteria bacterium | reverse complement strand
TTTTCCTTTGTTCCTGTTTTTGCTTTATTTCTCCTTGTGGGGGGTGTGGTTCATTAAATGGGGGCCCGTGCGATTCAGTTTTTTTTCAAGCGAGGCGTTCAGCTCATCCAGGCGCTGTTCGTCATGCTCATCCTTGGGGTGCAGGCGAAAACAGACGGTCTGTAGGGGCGTTGGGGCCAAGCGCTCGAAATTGGGATCAGCATCCACCCAGGCCGCGAAGTCCTGGGCAAGCGCTAAGTGTTTTCGCATCATTTCGCGTAAGCCCTCGGCGCCATAAGCACGCAGTACGAACCACAATTTGAGTGACCGGAATCGCCTGCCGAGTTGGATGCCCCAATCCCGATGGTTGCTGACCTGTTGATCGGTCTGGGTCTTCAGGTACTCGGGGCTAATGGCGAAGGTTTTAAGCAGCAATTGGGGATGACGCGTGAAATAGGCCGAGCAGTCGAAGTTGGTCAGCAACCACTTGTGCGGGTTGAAGACATAAGAATCCGCGCGCTCCAGGCCTTCGAAAATCCAGGCCAACTCGGGCAAGAGCCCGGCCGAACCGGCGAGGGCCGCGTCCACGTGCATCCAGAGATCGTGGCGCTCTGCGATGTCGGCCAGGGGACGCAATGGATCGATGGCCGTGGAAGAGGTGGTGCCCAGGGTGGCCACAAGGCAAGTGGGCTGCAGGCCCCGTTCTTTGTCGGCCTTGATTCGCGCTTCGAGATCGCCGGGCTTCATGGCGAAGGCCTCGTCTACGTCGATGGGCACCACGTTTTTCTCACCGTAGCCTGCGATTTTCGCGCCCTTGGTCACCGAGCTGTGGGCCTCCGTGGAACAGTAGATGCGCAAAGCCGCATCGTCGGCGATGGCGGAGGCTCCCTGGCTGTTGAAGGCTTGTTTGGTCGCCCGTTCTCTGGCGCAAAGCAAAGCGCAAAGCGTCGCCGTGGAAGCCGTGTCCTGGATGACGCCCTTGAAGGAGGCCGGCAGACCGATGAGTTGCCTGAGCCAGTCCATGACTTGTTCTTCCAGTTCCGTGCTGGCCGGACAGCTCTGCCAGACCATGCCGTTGACGCCCAAGGACGCAGTGAGCAACTCGGCCAGGATGGAGGGCGGGGATTGGTTGGCCGGAAAATAAGCAAAGAAGCGTGGATGGTTCCAGTGGGTGACGGCCGGGAGAATCAGCCGATGAAAATCTTCAATGATGCGGCTCATGGGCTCGGCTTGTTCAGGTGCTTGATCGGGCAGCTTCAGCCTCAAGTCACCAGGCTGCATGTCGGGCAAAACAGGCATGGACTCGACGCCGCCGTCCAGATAGTCAGCAACCCAGTCAATCAGTTCGTGGCCGTGTTTGCGAAAATCCGATACCTTCATGAAGATCCTCCAGGGGGGCAAGCGCTTGACCCGGCAATGAATGACAGGTATAGATTGACCGATATGCCGGAGGTTTTCAAGTGACCGTTCCCTTTTCCATACCGAGTACCTGGAGCGAGTGGGATCGTTTTCCGGGGGGCCTCCCCAGGCCCCGGAATGAACTGGAGAAGCTTCATCGGATCTGGGCGCATGGAGAGCCTGTGCTGTTGTATGGAAGTCGGGGGGTTGGCAAGAGCACCCTGCTTCGCCAGTTCGCGGGCAGACTTCAGCAAGAGGGCTTGGATCGCAAGCGGATCCTCTATCTGGACCTGGAAGATCCGGTCTGGGCTCCCAGGCCCGAGGCCCAAGGCATTGAACAGATGATAGAAAACAAGCCAGCCCCCCCAGGGCTGGTTCTGCTTGACGGTCTGCCCCCTTCGAGGACTGTGCCCCCTTCGGGGACGGAGTGGGGGAAACTGGCGAGCAGGCTGGCTGGGCGGGGTGTTCGGGTGCTGGCCAGCCAGACGGGCCCTCCTTTGGGCGAAAGCCCCAGCGGATGGAGAGGCATGGCCTTGTTGCCCATGGGGCTGAGTGAGTGGATGAAGGTATTCACCGATAGGTCGGTGAATAAGGGTGTCCCCAGGAGCACTTTGCAGGCGTATCTCTTTGCAGGGGGGCTGCCTGTTTCCCGAAATTTCAGCGGCAGACGCTCGGTTTTGCTTGAGCTTTTCCAGCGCAGCCTCCTTCTTGACGTGCTCATGCAGAAGAAGGTACGTGATCCAGAAATTCTAACCGCTGTGGCGGTTGATTTGATTGGTCGGGCTGGGTTCGGGGTTTCCGCCTCCTCGCTCAAAGGCAGGCTCTGCCGTTCCATCGACCAGGCACGCATGTTTCTTGTGCATCTTCAGCGAGCTGGCCTCCTGTTCCTGGTTCCGCGCATCGCCGATGCATCCAGGGCGGTGGCCCAGTCATCCCGCCTGGTCTTTGCGGCAGACACCGGTCTGGCCCATGCCCTGGGCGTGGACGATCTGGAGGTCTTGGCCCTGAACGCCGTGTTCATCGAATGTCTCAGGCTGGGCCTGACCGTCCAACACTGGTCGGCCAAGGGGCGCAAGGGCTTGTTTCTTAAGTTGACGAACAATCCAGGGGTTTTGGTGGACGTGCAATGGCCGGGGCCCTCGGAGCGGGCAGACCTTCGCCCCATTGAGCGGGCCATGAAAGAGAGGCCCGGGGCCTCGGGTCTTTTCCTGATGCCCGGTATCGACAGCGCTCGTCTTGGGGGCCTGGCTCGGCAGGATCTGGGCCGCTGGTTGATTAATCCCAGCCTTGAAATGGGCAGCGTGAAACCCACCGCTAAATCGGTCAAAAAAGACTCAGGTATCGCGAGTCATTTGCTCTGAGGCAGCTATTTCTTTTCCTGTACGCCGTAACGTAAAATCTTGCGTCCACAGCGCAGACAATAGGTCATCAGCTCCTGGTCCGAGGTGATGGGCTGGTAGTCCTGGTATTTGTCGCAGGTCTCGTTTTCGCAGATTTTGAAGAGTTTGGCACCCGCCTTGAAAAGAAGCAGCAGGCGTTTCTTGGGCATTTCGATGATGCTGTACTCATGGATAAGGATCATTCCGGCGCTCATGTTGTGAGCATAGGCAAGGTGCATACTGAGGTCAAGACGGCTTGAGGGCTGGACAGATATTTTGGGATGGTGTTTGATGCGGCCATGATTTTGAAAAAGATCCCAGACGTGTTTGCCATCGTGTTTTTTTTGGTCTTGCTGGCCGCCGTGGCCACCTGGTTTGTGCCGGGGGGAAGCTACGATCGCAAGGAGGTGAAGGTAGGCGATACGACACGGGTTGTTTTGGTGG
>JAUVAM010000444.1 GCA_030591745.1 Deltaproteobacteria bacterium | reverse complement strand
GGGCACAGCACCATGCTGACTTATGAACTGGAAAACTCTGATTACGATCCGCCTCACATTTGGCAACTGCAATGGGAAGAGCACTTGGACTTTCCCCTGGGAACTTACCGCCTCCACATTGAAGGCCACTACTTTGACGGCAGCGGCACGCAAGGTTACAGCCTCGATTCCAGCCCCTTCGAATTCCTGCCCTCGACCCGCATGATACTCCACAACCTGCAATTGCAGCAGTCGGGCCTGACGGGCAGTGTCTCTTATGCGCCGGGTCTCACCAACGACGACGGAGAATCAACCTTCGAGGGCTTGGCCTCCAGTAGTTTTCTGCACCATTCTGCTCGGGTCCCTCCCTTCCTTCCCCACCCCGTGCCCGCCGACGGAAGCGTGAGCGTGCAGGCAAGCCTGACGCCGCCTTCCGGCACCCCGGTTGATTTGACGGCCGGCACCGTGGACGCGGATGGACAGGTTGCTTACACCTACGTCAACGCCCGCGACGGCGAAGGCACGGAGAGCACGGCCCAGCGCAACATCCCCGCCGGCAACTTCACGCTGAACCACAGCCAGTATGAAGGAGCCGGACATTACAGCCTCCAGGTGCAAGTCACAGACGCCCACGGCAACAGCGGTACTTTGGCGCAGGGCTTCGATCTGCAATAGAACATCTAGAAATAACTTTCCCTTCCTGTCGCAACTCTGCCTATTTATTGCGCTTTTACTATTTCCAAAAAATTGACAAGTCCGAGTCTCGTGTTACCATTTGAGACAATTCATCACGCCTTGGGAGGGCTCGGATGGCAGAACGGGCTGGTAAAATCCGACAGGTATTCTGTGGAGAACTGGAACGGGCCTGCCGCGATTTTGATCGGGAAGAGTCCTTGGGCGATGAAGAAGCCACCGCCATCTTGATGCATTTAAATTTACTTCGTGGTTGGTGGGGAGCTGCCGTCCAGACCGTCCCCCACCCCGGCGGGGGCAGCCAGAACGCGCCGAAAGGAAATGTGGCCGGAGAACAAACAGACCACGCCGAAGATCACCTGCTGGGAGAGCTGAATCCCATGGACGAGAATGGCGTAGGCCACGCCGCTTGAGCCCAACATCGCCTCGGCCACAAACAAAGACAATCCAAGTTTGATGAACCAGTGAAAGTTGCCGATCATGCCTGGACCGGCAGGGATCATCAGGCCCACACACAGGACGCTTAATACAGTCAGAGCCTCGACAAAGCCCAAATGCTCCAGCCCCACGAAGGCGCCGAAGAGAATCCACAGGCCCACGGCATTCAAGCCCCAGTAGATAATGGTCAGGCCCAAGAAACCACCAAAGAGCTTGAAGCTCGGCAGTGCTTTCAACCCCCCAAAGAAAGACTCCAAAATTGAGGCCAGGCGGTCGGCCAGCTTGGCGCTGATGGGCTTGACCAAAGCGCGGAACCATCGCACGGCGGTCTCTTGCCGCCAATAGGCCAAGACCATAAACACGAGCAGGGCCACGAACGCGACGAGTACGACCCAAGCCCAGAATCGAAGTTCGCCGGGCACCTGAATGCTGTCACCCAAAGCGAAAAGAATGATGGTCAACATCAAGGCCATGAAGAGAGCGTCCACCACACGCTCCACCACGATGGTGGCCAAAGCGGCGCTCATACGGATCTTGCCACGCTCGGAAATGAGAAAGGGTCTTGCAAATTCGCCCAAGCGCAGGGGCAAGAGAATAAGAGCCATGAAGCCCACGGAGGACACGGTAAAAAGCCGCCCAAAAGGCACGTGGCCCAAGGGCTTGAGCATGCAACCCCAACGCAGCACCCGGGAAAAGTGAACCACGATGAAAAGACCCAAATAAAGACCGACCCTAAACAGGTCAACCTGCCCGAAGGCCGAGCCCATGGCGGTCCAATCCACATCCCGCACCGCAAGCCAGATGAACAAGGCACCGATGAACATGGAGATCACGCTGTTGATGATCAACTTTTTCACGGGTCAACCTCAACCGGGATCCCAGCCAACACGGCGGGATTGTGCAAAGTCATTTGCTCCAAAGCCTCGGCCCCCACCAATGCGCGTAGCTCATCCAATCCCTCTTGCAAAGCATCCACTTCCGATTCCCGATGCATGTCGGAGTTTACGGCATCCACCAAACCCGAGCGCACTAACTGCTTGGCCACATGACGCGCCTTGCGATCCCAGCCACCCACCAGGCTCGTCAGGTTGACCAGGATGTGGCAACCCCGCTCCTTGAATTGCTGGATAATCTTGTAGTCCGCCTGAACCTCCGGATAGCGTTCGACATGGGCCAACACGGGCTGCATGCCTTTGACCTGCAGCCGAAACAAGAGGTCCTCCCAGCCGGCAGGCAAACCGCCCAAGGGAAACTCCATCAAGAAGGTGTCCCCACGGGGAAAGGCGACGAGATTCCCATCGATCATCAATTCGCCCACCACCGAACTGTGGTGCTCCGCGCCGACGTGCAGCGTGAGTTCAATGCCCTGGGCATCAAGGTCCTGCTGCAGCGAGTCGCGCAAGGCATCGAGTTCGGCTTCAGTATGACTAAAGGTAGACCAGGGCAAATGAGGGGTACAGCAAACATGGCGGTAACCCAAAGAGACCAAGTTCTTCGCCATCAACCTGCTGCTTTGCAGGTCCTGGGCCCCGTCGTCCACGCCGGGTAAAAGGTGGCAATGCAAATCGATCATATGGAAGGCACCCTAGCATGAGCGCAAAGAGGCGTGAAGCAAATGTCACACCTGTGCAGGCATGTGCCTATTTTTCCCCCCACCGCCTCCTTAATAAAAAGCTGGCTCACCGGTCAAGTCATTGTAAAGTTTGCACTTAAACAAAACAAACCGACCGAAGAGTATCTGGCACAAGCATTGCTTAACCAAACCCTATGATGCAGTTAGTTCACATTGCCTCCTCTGCTTCCGCGACAATCCCTGTAGAGGATCCCTGGACGGCTGTCGCTTTGGCCTGTCTGATCAGCCTGGGGCTGCTGGCAGCGGCCTTGATGGCCATGGCGATCAACCGCAGCCTGACCAGGGGTTGGATCCGCTTCAGCCGAAAGCAAAAAATCCAGCGTGACGAAGGGTTCTGGGGCGTAGAGGAGCAGTCCGGCTCAGCGGATTTCTAGGGTCGCCGTCAGATCGGCGTGTAAACCCTTGGGCGCCGCCAAGAGGACCTTGTCGATACGACCGCCTTCCAGATAGCAACTCAGCTCCACTTTCTTGCCATTGAGGTCTCTGAACTCGCCCCCAGCGGCCTCTAAGATGACGCTGCCGGCCGCCACATCCCAAACATGTACGTTGCCCAAAACAACGCCTCCGGCCGCACCCCGGGCCACATAAGCCAAATGGGCCGCGGTGGAACCCAAAGAACGCACCTTGCCGGGAAAATGGGTCACAAAATCGCCGTGGAAACGGCTGTAGGTTAAGAGCAAGGATTCGTTGTCCACCACCTCGTCTCGAACCTCGATGGCCCGATCGTTCAACATGGCTTTGGCACCGGCAATGGCGTGATAGAGCTCACCGGTCACCGGAAGATGAATCAGGCCCAAGGCGGGACGCGGCCCGTCGAAGAGGCAAATGGAAATAGCCCAAACCGGCATGCCCGCCGAGAATCCAGCAGAACCATCCACCGGATCGACAACCCACAGCGGGCTCTGCTTGTCTCGATCGTCCGGCAAGGCGGCACCCTCTTCGCCGAGAAAACGATGCGCCGGATAGGCTGCGTGCACTTCCTTGCGGATATACTCTTGCACCACCAGGTCGGCCTCCGTGATCAAGTCGTGGTCATAACGCAAGCTCGGATTGGCGCGACCATAGAAAGACAGGGCCAGGGTGCCGGCAGCGCGCTCCAAGCCCTTGGAAAAATCCATGATCTCCGAAAGATCTTTCCGGGTTAGACGCGGTCGATAAGGTTTTTCCGGCTTGGCCTGCCGAGGAGCGGTCTTGGTCTTGGTCTTGGTCTTGGTCTTGGTCTTGGTCTTGGTTTTCTTAGCCACGGGTCTCGCCTCCTTGAGATGGAGCGGAAATGCTATGCCAGGGCACCAGCAAGGTCAACAGGAGCCCCTCTCATTTTTCTTTTTGCTTTGCCCATGGCGGAAGAATTGCTAGCTTGGGTTGACTACTTGAAGGAAAGCCAGCCATGCGAAGAGCAGAGAGACGGGCGCACCTCTTGGAATGCGCCCTGACGGTGTTCGCCAAGAAGGGCTACCACACGGCCACCATCGCCGACATCATCCGGGATGCGGGCGTGGCCAGGGGCACCTTCTACCTCTATTTCGAGAGCAAACGCATGGTCTTCGATCAGCTCCTGGGCGACTTGTTCGCAGCCGTGGCCAGCCGGG
>JAUVAM010000041.1 GCA_030591745.1 Deltaproteobacteria bacterium | reverse complement strand
CCAGACAATCCACGTTCTTTTCATTTGCTCTCTCCCAAGAAGAAATCGAAAAAACAAATCACAGAACCAAAGCCATCAACAACGCCATTCTCTTTGCGCTATCACCGGCACAGACCGGCTCCAGAAATCAACAGGAAAATTTCGGGCCCTACCCGCCTGCTTGCAATATTGTGGTATGATAATGGTATGATGATGGTATTATTCCAGGAGGCCAAACATGGCTCAAAGTGTAAAAATTGCAATCAGCCTATCCAAGGCGCTGATTCGCTTGGTTGAACAAGAAAGAAAGCGAACGGGAGAAACTCGGAGTGCTTTTGTTCGGCGCGCGCTCAGACGCTTGCTCCAGGAAAAAGAACACATGCTTCAGGTTAGCGAATACGTCGAGGGCTACGGCGCACAACCAGAGACCGAAGAAGAGATCGATGCCGCAGAGGCAGGAGCTGCCGAACTTCTTTCCCGGGAGCCCTGGGAATGAGACGGGGAGATGTGTGGTGGGCCGAACTGGGCAAGGCGGCCGGCAGACGACCGGTTGTCCTGCTCTCAAGAAACGAAGCCTACACCGTTCGCGAACTGGTCACGGTGGCACCCATCACCACGCGCATCCGCAAAATTCCCGTGGAAGTACCCCTGGGAAAAGAAGACGGCCTGCCAAAAAAATGCGTCGCCAATTTGGACACAATCACGACGATCCCCAAAAGATGTCTCGACGAAAAAATCGAACACCTAAGCCCCCTCAAGCTCAAAGCCATCAACGACGCCATTCGCTTTGCGCTTTGTCTTGGAAAATAATCAAACCCTCAGCCCACCAGGGGCTTGGGGGTATTGGGTCGATCGAGACGCTTGCCGTCACCGGCGGCCAGGATCAAGGCAGTGATCGCACGGGCCGAAAGCCGAGAAAGTCGAAGCGCTCGGTCGGTCCCCGCCAGCGACGATTGCCGGCCCGTGCGTACATGGCCTCATGAACCCAGGAGCTGCCGCGCGTTACGCGATCAGGGCCTCCCGTGCCGACCCAGGGATCGGTGACCGGCGTGGTCGGGTAATCCACCGCATACCAGTCGTGGCACCACTCCCACAAGTGCCCAAGCATGTCGTGTACGCCCCAGGCATTGGGCATCTTCGAGCCGACTTCATGTGTCGAACCGGCACTGTTGCCGCAAAACCAGGCGATCGGATCCATCACATCGTTTGGCTGCTCGCAGTTAAGTTGCGAGGCACCCAGATCTCCGTTGTAGGTCGCCGTGATCGAACCGGCACGAGCCGCGTACTCCCACTCGGCTTCGGTCGGTAGTCTGTATCCGAGGCAGTCATACGGAGAGGCAAACGCGGCATCGGGTTCGCAGATCACATCCACACCAGTGCCCGTGCATGAGTAACATGCCTCAAGCCCCTCGCTCGCGGACAGCGCATTGCAGTACGCCACGGCCTCGTGCCAGTTCACCATCTCCACGGGGCAATCCGGCCCGCAGTCTACGAATCTGGACGGGTTGTAAGCCATCAAGGACTCGAAGCGCCCCTGGCTCACCTCGGTCGGCAGCATGGCAAAACGTCTGCTGAGCGTAACCTCGTGCGGGTCTTCATCGTTGCCCATACCCAGTTCACCCGCGGGTGTGCCCATCTGGAAGGTACCCGCTTCGATGATCACGAAGCCCTCCACCGAAGTGATCGCGCAGGCCCCGGTCGCCTCGTCGCAAGTCTCACCCGCAAGGCAGCCCAATCCGCAGGTCCCGCCTTAGCCATCCGAGCCACAGACCCGATCCGTGCATTTCGGCAAGCACTCATCGAAGCCGAAGCCCCATCTGCCGCATGAAAAACACGCAGCCGCCATGAGCAGCGCCAGCACCAGGCCCGCACGAATCCAGTCGTCTGCTTTCATTCGCTCAGCATCCATCAAAAGAACGCCAATTGGCAACAAACTGTCAGGATCCCGCTCCCTGCCAGACCCCTTCTTAGAGGCGAGTGATGAAAGAAAGTGATATTTCGTGAAAACAATGACGGCATTCTTGTTGGCATTTTCAATATTTGGAGGCTTTCCCATGGCAACAGCCACGGAACAGTTCGAAAAAGCGACCTTCGCGGGCGGGTGTTTCTGGTGCATCGAGTCCGCTTTTGAGGGAACGATCGGGGTCCTCTCGGCCACATCCGGTTACGCGGGCGGTTCTGAAAAGAACCCCAGTTACGAGCAGGTCTCCTCTGGGACCACCGGGCACCTCGAAGCGGTGGAGGTCACTTACGATCCGGAAAAAATCTCCTATGTCGAGCTGCTGGACATCTTTTGGCGACAGATCGATCCATCTGATCCGGGGGGTCAGTTCGCCGACCGGGGCAAGCAATACACCACGGCCATCTTCGTACACAACGACATACAGCGCAGGCTGGCCGAACAATCAATCAAACGGCTCAATGCCTCGGGTCTTTTCGACAAAGAGCTAGCCACCCAAATCATCCCCTTCGAAAACTTCTACCCAGCCGAGGCCCATCACCAAAACTACCACCTGAAAAACAACGCCCACTACAAAGCCTATCGTCGAGGCAGCGGACGAGATCAATTCATCCAGACGGTCTGGGAAGGCGTCCCGCAATCCAAACTGCTACCCGCAAAACTCACCCCGCTTCAAATCCAGGTGACCCAACAAAACGGCACCGAGCGCGCCTTTGACAACGAGTACTGGGATAACCACCGGGAAGGCATCTACGTAGACCTGATCTCGGGAGAAGTGCTGTTCTCATCAAAAGACAAGTTCGACTCGGGCAGCGGCTGGCCATCTTTCACCCGGGCGCTGCACGAAGACCACCTGCTCGAACGAGAAGACCGATCCGGTGGCATGGTCCGTGTCGAAGTACGAAGCCTGGACGCGAATTCCCACCTGGGGCACTTGTTCAACGACGGCCCCACGCCCACCGGGCAACGCTATTGCATCAACTCAGCCGCCCTGAGATTCATCCCGGTGGAGGACCTGGAGCAAGAGGGCTACGGTGACTACAAGAAGGACTTCGAGTAAGGGCACTTCTTATCAAGTGACTAAAACATCGCTCAATCGATCCAGTAACGCAGGGTGAACAGTTGCCCGTCGCGGGTTAATTCCAGATCCAGTTCGCGGGCGTTTTGCATCAACGCGGGCAACTCGCTCAGGCGTTCGGGTCCGTCCAAAACCACCGAGCCCACCCGGTGCAAGAGATCGCCTGGGGCCAGGCCCAGATGAGTCAACAAGGATCCTTCGGGCAACTCGCTGATTTTCAGTCCCCCCACCTGCCCGTCCACATCCAGAGATAGGCTGAATCGCACACCGGTCAAAGCAGTCCGGCCCTTTTCCAGCCACTCGTCGACCGCCCAGCGGCGCAGATGATAGCGCCCCTGGCCTGCGTCCCGGACCCCTTTCAATCCTTGGGTCTCTTCGACCTGTTCGAGGTCTTCCTGTGCCGGCTGTTTTGGCTTGCGCCGGTCCACGATGGTCAGAATCCGCTGCTCGCCCTCCAGCTCAACCCGCACCGAATTTGAGCGAATGGCGATGAGCATCGAGCCATCGGGCAGTTCCTCGCGCAAGCGATAGATCGCGGTGCTGTCCTGCTCGTCGGCAATGGAGGCCGAGGACCACCGGGCATCGGAGGCCACGGTGGTGCCTATCAAGCTCAAGGGATCCAAGGGGGGTTCTTCAAGGTCTCCTGTGGGCACCGGCGATCCGGTGTCAGGTGTTCCCAAGGCCGGTTCGGTCTCGTCGCTTGTCATCGCATCCTCAGGGAGGAAGGCAGAGGAAGACGACGTTTGGTTCGACGTTCTTTTCCAACCCACCAGCCACCAGGCCGCCAGTGCCGCCAGGAGCAAGACCGCCAGCAGAGCCAACACCAGAACCGTTTTCTTCGGCTTCTTCACCGGGCCGTTCTCCAGTCCAGCAGTCTTGATAAGAGAGACTGCAATCGGCATGCCATCGAATCGAATCTTGCCTCAAACCCGTCAAATGCCCGGTATTGCAGCGCTCGACCTGCTAGCCATTCCGCAAGCCAAAAGACAGATTGGCAGCCTGTGTCTCCGGACAGATCAAGGCATGACAAAGTGTCAAAACCATCAGGACACGAAAGACCAGGCTACGAAAAACAGAACCACCAAATCGCAAAGCCCACCCAGGATTAGCCCTATCTTGGCGGCTCGCTCGCCATCGCCCTGTTCGCATACCCCGCGACCCGGACGGAAGGCCGCCACCAATCGCAGGCTGTATGCCAAACCGCCTGCCAAAATGCCCGGGATATGCATGACGTGGAAAGCATCTCCGGATGTGGCGGCCATGGCCCGGGCCACGGCCACCATGAAGACGGTGTAACCCAACACGGCCGCAACGATCAGCAGGCCGCCAAAAAACAGGGCCAAAGGCAAAACCCGCTCGGAAACCAAAGCCAGCGCCCAGAGCAATACGAGACCGCTACCCCAGCCCGCCACGACCCAAACCGCTTCGATGGGAAAGCGCGTCCCAATCCGCCCCTGGGCAAAAAGGTAAAATGCCAAGGAGGCAACGACGGCGGTGACCCCCAGTGCCGAATTGATCCGCATACAGCGTTGCCTGCCCATGGGATCAACCACGAGGGCCCTGATCATGCCCCCCACGCCTTGGCTCTGGGTTTTTTTCTTTCCCTTGTTCTTGCTTCGGCCTTTTGACATGCGCCACCCATACCACTGGCCCAAGCACTTGCCAAGTCGGGCACTGTGTGGGTACAAAAGGGCAGAGGATCGATACCGTGAGCGAAGAGCACAACGATGATCGCAGGCGTTCCAATCGACTGGAACGCGGAGATGAAATCAAGGTCAAGGAATACACTTGGCCTGAGCGCGGAGATTACCAACAGGCCCGCATCATGGATTTATCCGGCGGGGGCTTGCAGATCGAATGCCCTCAGTTCTATCCAGAAAAGACCCTGCTCAAAATCGAAATGAACTTCACCGGCTGGCAACGCTATACCCGCTCTTTTCTGAAGCACTTCGGCGAAGCCTCCACTCAGCCGCTTGTCGTCCTGGCCGAGGTGCTGCGTTGCAAACAAATCGTGCCCGGCGCCCGCTACGAGGTGGGCGTCCGATTCAAAGGCATCGATGAAAACCAACGCCAAGCCTTAGAGCGCTTCATCCGCGACCAGATCACCACGGGTCACGCCCCCTGAAAGACTGTCATGGAATACGTCGAAACCCTGTTTCTCGGTGGTGGACTGAGCTGCCTTACGGCGGCCGGTTCCCTGGGCAAAGACTGCCTGGTCCTGGAAAAAGAAGCACGCCCGGGCGGACTGTGTCGCTCGGACACAACAAAAGGCTTCACCTTCGATCGCACAGGTCATCTCTTGCACCTCCGGCACGAAAAAACCCGGGCCCTGGCGAAGGAACTCCTGGGGGCCAAGCTGGCTCCCCGCTCACGAAACACCTGGATATACTCCCATGGGGCCTATACCCGATACCCCTTCCAGTCCAACTTCCACGGTTTGCCGACACCGGTCCTCGCGGAATGCCTGGAGGGCTTCATCAAGGCACATTGCCGAGCCCAAGCCGGAGCCGGCAAAAAGGATCCCCTGCGATTCGACCGCTGGGTCTTGGATCGCTTCGGCCCCGGCGTGGCCAAGCACTTCATGTTTCCCTACAACCAAAAGCTCTGGACCGTTTCCCCCGCCACCCTGACCACCGAATGGCTTGGCCGCTTCGTGCCCAGGCCCGATCTGTCCGCGGTCTTACGCGGCGCATTAGAGGACCAGGCGAACGAAGAAGGCTACAACGCCCACTTCCTCTACCCGAAAAAAGGAGGCATCGAGGTACTGGTCCATGCCTTGGCCCGCCGGGTGCCAAGCTTGCGCTGCAATGCCGAGGTCGTCTCCATCGACCTAAAAAAAAGACAGCTCAGCCTTCGAGGTGGCGAGACCTTGGCCTTTGGGCGTCTGGTGAGTTCTCTCCCACTAAAGGAGTTGGTCCGCATCACCCGGCCCCTGCCGGAGGGATTGCGCAAAGCAGCCGCCAAACTCCGGGCCGCCTCGGTTTACAACCTCAACCTGGGCATCCGGGATCCCGGATCGGATCGTCACTGGATCTATCTGCCGGAACCCAAGTTTTCCATCTATCGCTTCGGCTTCAGCTCCAATTTTTCAAAACACATGGCCCCGGAGGGCGCGGCCGGCATCTACACCGAATGGGCTTACCGGGGGCGACGTCCCGACCCAGCCTCCATGCGCCGAAAGATCCTGGCCGATCTGAAAACCATCGGCATCATCCGCTCGGCCAAAGACATCCTGGCCGAAAAAGCATTTGACCTGAAAGTGGCCTACGCCATCTATGATCGGGCCCGGGGGCCTGCGGTTCGCCTCATCCGCAGACACTTGGAAACTCGAGGAATCCACCCCGTGGGACGCTATGGTCGCTGGGAGTACAGCTCCATGGAAGACGCCCTGCTTCAAGGCATGGAAGTGGCTGATATAATAAGAAATAATTAGCATTTACCCCCCAACGCTTTCTCCTTGACCCGCAAGTCAATCCATGCTGTGATTCGTGCGCAACTAGGACCGGGCGCGCTTCGTCCGCACCCACATGAAGAGGAAAGAGCTTGCTCAATCAAAGCATCGCCAAGCGCTATGCCAGCGCTCTTTTGGATCTGGTAGAACAAGATCGGGATGGTCTGGCCGAAAAACTGCTGCAGTTTTCTGATTTAGTCAAAGAAAACAAGCCATTGCTTCAGGTTCTGGCCAACCCCGGTTTCTCCCAGGTCGAGCGCAAGCAGGTCCTGGACCGACTTTTGGAGCGCCTGGGCTGGGAGGCACCCCTGCCCCGCTTTCTGCACCTGCTCGTCGAACGACACCGGGTGGAGTACCTCGACGCCATCGCCAAGTCATTCAGGGACCTGGTGGACAAGCGAGAGGGCCGGGTGCGGGTTCTGGTGGAGAGCGCAAGCGAGTTGGATCCGAAAACCGAGGCCGAGCTGAAACGCATCCTGGCCGAGGCTTTGGGCAAACACGTCATCATGCAAGGTCGAACTAACCCAGAACTCATCGCCGGCATCGCCGTGCGCATTGGGGGTCTGGTCATAGACGGCAGCCTGCGCCGGCAGTTGGAACGCCTAAGAGAAAATCTGGCGCAAGGACGCAACTGAAACCTCCTGAATCGCCGAGGGAGCCATGCAGATCAAGGCCGAAGAAATTAGTCGCATTATTAAGGAAGAAATCTCCGACTTCGAACAGCGCATCGACGTGGCCGAAACGGGCACCGTCTTGAGCGTAGGCGATGGTATCGCCCGCGTCCATGGGCTCGAGAAAGTCATGGCGGGTGAATTGGTGGACCTGCCCCACGGCCTGCAAGGCCTGGTCCTGAACTTAGAAGAGGACAACGTGGGCATCGCCATCATGGGCGAGGTGGACAAAGTCGCCGAAGGCGACACGGTCAAGCGCACAGGAAAAATCGCAAGCGTACCCGTGGGCAAGGCCATGGCCGGACGCGTGGTGAATGCCCTGGGCGAGGCCGTCGACGGCCAGGGCCCCATCGACACCAAGGAAACCCGGGTCGTCGAGCTGAAAGCCCCCGGCATCGTGGCCCGTCAGCCAGTCAAAGAGCCCCTGCTCACCGGCCTGAAGGCCATCGACTCCATGATCCCCATCGGTCGTGGGCAGCGCGAGCTGATCATCGGTGATCGACAGACGGGCAAGACGGCCATCGTCATCGACGCCATCATCAACCAGAAGAACACGGACGTCTTTTGCATTTACGTAGCCATTGGCCAGAAGCAGTCCACGGTGGCCCAGGTGGTGGACCGATTGCGCAAGGAAGGCGCCATGGAATACACCACCGTGGTGACGGCCAGCGCCTCGGACCCCGCCCCCCTGCAGTACATCGCCCCCTACACGGGCACCACCATCGGCGAGTATTACAGGGACAACGGCATGCACGCCGTCATCTTCTATGACGACTTGAGCAAACACGCCGTGGCTTACCGACAGCTCAGCTTGCTGCTTCGCCGGCCACCTGGACGCGAAGCCTTCCCCGGCGATGTGTTCTATCTCCACAGCCGCCTGCTGGAACGTGCTGCCAAAATGTCCGATGCCAATGGTGGCGGGTCCCTGACCGCCCTGCCGGTGATCGAGACCCAGGCCGGCGATCTTTCGGCCTACATCCCGACCAACGTCATCTCCATCACCGACGGTCAGATCTTTTTGGAAACGGATCTGTTTTTCTCGGGTCAGCGTCCGGCGATCAACACGGGCCTGAGCGTCTCCCGCGTGGGCGGCAACGCCCAGATCAAAGCCATGCGCCAAGTGGCCGGCCCCTTGCGGCTGGAACTGGCCCAGTACAGAGCCCTGAAGGCCTTCGCCCAGTTCGGTTCGGACTTGGACAAAGCCACCCAGGAACAACTGGCCCGCGGTGAGCGCCTGCAGGAAGTCATGAAGCAAGAGCAATACGTGCCCGTGCCGGTGGCCGTGCAGGTACTACAATTCTACGCAGCCTCTTCAGACGACGCCAGCGGCAAAAACTGGATCCGCGACTACCCGGTCGCGTCGGTGCTGCGCTACATGGATGAGATGACAAACTTCTGTAAGGCTGAACACGCAAGCCTCCTCGAACTGGTCAACGAGAAAAAAGAGCTGACCGACGAGGTACAGACCCAGGCCGACGCGATGCTCGAAGCCTTCCGAAAAATCTTCGTGGTGGCTGACGAGGAGAAGTAAAACATGGCTTCGTTGCGGCATATTCGCAAACGCATTTCCTCGGTCAAAAACACCGAGCAAATTACCCGCGCCATGAAAATGGTGGCCGCGGCACGCTTCCGCAAGGCCCAGGAAGCCGTGTTGGCTGCCCGGCCCTACGCACGGGAGATGCAGGCCTCCTTGCGCCGTGTGGCTCGCAACAAAGATGTCAGCGATCACCCTCTGTTGGCCCGGCGCGAGCCCCAGCGCGAGGATCTGTGGGTGCTCACCTCCGATCGAGGCATGTGCGGCTCCTTCAACAGCAACGTGCTCAGAGGGGTAGAGCATTACATCCTTGACCAATACGAGGCCAAACGCGAAGTTCGAGTCCACACCATGGGTCGCAAGGCCCATCGCTACTTCACCAAAGAAAAAATTGAGGTCTTCGAAAACATCGAGGACATGCTGGCCGCGCCGAACTTTCGCCGGGCACTCGAGTTAACCGAAAACTTGGCCGAACGCTTCTGCAAGGGCGAAGTGGACCGAGTGACCCTGGTCTTCAACGAATTCCGTTCCGCCATTCAGCAGCAAGTGGTCTTCCGCACACTGCTGCCCTTAGAACCACCCGAGGGATTGTGCGACGATCGGGAACAAATCGATTACATCTATGAACCGACCAAGACAGGCCTGCTGGACAAACTGGTGCGCACCTATCTGGCCAACCAGCTATTCATCGTGGTCCTGGAGTCCGTAGCCTCGGAACACGGGGCGCGTATGACCGCCATGGAAAGCGCCACCACCAACGCAGTAGAAATGATCGATCGCCTAACGCTGCAATACAACAAGGCTCGGCAGTCCGCCATCACCACCGAACTCATGGAAATCGTGAGCGGCGCCGAGGCCCTCAAAGGCTAAATCACAAGGAGCAATGTCATGGCTGAAGCAGCCAAATCCATCGGCAGCATCACTCAGGTCATCGGCCCCGTGGTGGACGTAATTTTTCCGCCGGGCCAAGTGCCTGATATTTACAATGCCCTGACGGTGACCAACCCGTCCATCAATGACCAGGCCGACAACCTCGTCATCGAAGTGGCGCAGCACCTGGGCGAAAACACGGCCCGCTGTATCTCCATGGATTCCTCGGACGGCCTGGTGCGGGGCATGCCGGTGAAGGACACGGGCGATTCCATCAAGGTACCCGTGGGCCGCGAGACCTTGGGCCGCATCATCGACGTCGTGGGCAGACCCGTGGACGAGATGGGCCCCATCGGTGCCAAGCACCATTATCCCATCCATCGAGAGCCTCCTTCCTTCACCGATCAGAGCGTGAACATCGAGATGTTCGAGACCGGCATCAAGGTCATCGACCTGCTCGAGCCCTACATGAAGGGCGGCAAGATTGGCCTCTTCGGCGGCGCGGGCGTCGGCAAAACCGTCATCATCATGGAACTGATTCAGAACGTGGCCAGACAGCACGGCGGTTTGTCCGTCTTCGGCGGCGTCGGCGAGCGCACCCGCGAGGGCAACGATCTGTGGTTGGAAATGAAGGATTCCGGCGTGCTGGAAAAGACGTCCTTGGTCTATGGACAGATGAACGAGCCACCGGGCGCCCGCTCGAGGGTGGCCCTGACCGCCCTGACCGTTTCGGAGTACTTCCGAGATGAAGAAGGCAAAGACGTGCTTTTGTTCATCGATAACATCTTCCGCTTCACCCAGGCCGGCTCCGAGGTTTCGGCCCTCCTGGGACGCATTCCCTCGGCGGTTGGATACCAGCCCACCCTGGCCACTGACCTGGGCGAGCTGCAAGAACGCATTACCTCTACCCACAAGGGCTCGATCACTTCGGTGCAGGCCATCTACGTGCCCGCCGACGACTTGACGGACCCGGCCCCGGCCACCACTTTTGCTCACCTGGACGCCACCACGGTCTTGAGCCGACAGATAGCAGAGCTGGGTATTTATCCAGCCGTGGACCCCCTGGACTCCACCTCTCGCATCTTGGACCCCAAGGTGCTGGGCGATGAGCACTACAACACCGCCCGCGAAGTGCAGCAAGTGCTGCAGCGTTACAAGGATCTACAAGACATCATCGCTATTTTGGGCATGGACGAATTGGCCGACGATGACAAGATGGTCGTCAGCCGGGCGCGTAAAATCCAGCGCTTCTTGAGTCAGCCTTTCCACGTAGCCGAGGCCTTCACAGGCCGCCCCGGTAAATATGTCGAGCTCAAAGACACCATCGCCGGCTTCCTGGAAATCCTGTCCGGAGACCTGGATGACCTGCCCGAGCAAGCTTTCTACATGGCTGGCAACATCGACGAAGTCAAAGAACGTGCTCGCAAAATGGTTTCATAAGGAATACCCATGGCCGACACCTTTCAGCTCAGGCTCATCAGTCCGCGAAAAGAAATCTTTTCCGGCCAGGCAGAGGCCGTCATGCTGCCGGGTGAATCCGGTGACTTCGGCGTGCTGTCGGGACACACGAAATTCGTAACAGCCCTGCGCCCAGGCGAACTGCGCCTGGTGGCCAAAGGAAAACCCCAAATATTCGCCGTGGGTGGCGGTTTCGCCGAAGTACACGGCCAGGGTGTCACCGTGCTGGCCGACTCACTCGAAAGCAAAGCCGACATCGATGTAGAACGGGCCCAGCGCTCAATAGAAAAAGCCAAAGCCGGCCTCAAATCCGCCGATCTCAGCGAAGAATACAAAATCGCCCGCTTCAACGCGCGACTGACCCGCGCCCTAAACCGCATCACCATCGCCCGGGGCGGTGCCTAAGCTCACCCAACAATCAGCTCAATGCGCGGACCGGTTTGGATGTGGAGCTTTTCGCTGCCTTTGTAGAGTTCGCCGTCTAAGACGTAGGAGATG
>JAUVAM010000260.1 GCA_030591745.1 Deltaproteobacteria bacterium | reverse complement strand
GAGGCCAGTTCGCGACCGTTGTTGTCCTCGCCCCCGTCTTCACATTCGTTGTGGATTCCGTTTCCGTCGCCTTGATCGTCTGCTTCTACCCTCAGGGGGAAAGGCACGGTGAGGAGCTCGCCCTCGAGTTGGTAGGACAGGGCGAAATGCTCGAGTTGGCCGGGTAAGAGCGACTTGGAGGTGAAGACCGTGTCCAGGATCACGCCGTCGACGTAGATGCTCACCGGCAATCCGTCCGAGACCATGCGACTGCCCTGGTTCATGACGTCAAAAGCGACATGCAAGGCCCCACCGGGCAGACAGGTGGCCGTCAAGTTGAGGGTCACCAGATCCGGCGCATAGAACAAGCCCTCGCCCTGGGTGTTCTGGCGGAAGTTATTCAGGTGGTCGTGGGACCAGTTCTGATCGGGCGTGGTGGGGATGCCGCCGATTTCAGTCACGTTGGTCACGTTGTAGCTGTGCTGATTCCAGATGCGGCGGGTAAAGACCCAGTTGTCCTGCTGGTCTCCCCAGACCCGAAGACCCGGCGCTCCGTTGCCGTCGTTGTCCCGATTGGAGACGATGAGCACTTCGGTGTTGCCGTCGTTGTCCACGTCGGCGATGACCGCCATCTCGAGCCGGGTGTGACTCTGGTGGCTGGCGTCACGGAAGAGCTCGGTGCCGTCGCTGCCCTTCAGGATGCGGAAGGTCTGCTCGTCGGCATAGATGACCTCGGCCCGGCCGTCGCCCTCGAAATCAAAAACGGAAGAAGCGGTCACCCGGCTTGAGCAATCCTGGTTGGGCACGGCCCAAAGAACGCCCGAACTCAGGCAAGCCGCCGGCAGCGGGTCAACCTGGCAATCCAAGTCCACCACGACATAGAAATCCGCCGCGGCCGTGCCGATTTCCGGAAATCCATCTCCGTCGAAGTCGGCCACCGTAGGCGGTCCGCTCTCATTGAATGGACAATCGTCGATGGGGATGGGGATGCGAGCCTTGAGGATACCCGTGTGCTCGATGACAAAAACCTCACCCTGGCGAACGATGACCACTTCCCCAAAAGCGTCCTCGTCGAAATTTCCGACGGCGTTGTAGCCGTCGCAAGGCAGGTCCCCGTTACATGCGGAATTTTCCGTGGTGTAGGTGTAAGTCCATTTCAAATCGCCCGTGTGCTCATAGACCGAATTACCGGCCAAAAGCTCAAGAAAGCCGTCGTTGTCGATGTCCGCGACACAGCTGACGGGCCCCAGGAAGGCATTGTTGCCGATGCCACCGCTTCCACCGCTGGTCACGACGCCATCGAAAACCAGGTTGCCGTTTTGTCCATTGAGCACCACGTTGCCCACGATGACCTCGGGATGCCCATCGGCGTCCATGTCGGCCAGGGCAGGCTGGGCACCACCCCGCGTGTGCACGTTCCAGGTCGGGTACTGGCTTTGGGTCCAGTAGACCGCCCAGGCACCGCCGTCGGCGGCCGTACGACGGAAAGCCACCGTACCCTGTGGGTTGCCTCCGTTGTTCAGCACGCCGACGATCTCAGGCACACCATCGCCGTCCAGATCCCCAATGGCCAAACCACCTGAATTATCCAAGGCCGGCGTATTCGTCTCGAAAATTGTCCTCATGCCGCCATCGGCCTGGCATCGCCCCGAGACGATCCGCAAGGTTCCATCCTGATTGCAGCAGCCATCGCCGGGTCGATCGTATGAAATGAACGCGATGTCGGGCGTGTCGAAGGTATTGGTCTTGCCGTCTGCGTTGTCGTCGGTCAAATTGGCCACCACCGGCGCCATGACGATATCCTGGCGGTTGGGGTCCAAGCCGCCGGACGCCGCAGTCCAGCGGCACTCCACCAGGGGGGAAAACTCACCCTCGGGTGGGTGATACAGGCAGTCGCCCACGATTTCTTCGGGAATACAGATACCCAGATCTCGTTCACAGATATAGCCCGTGGGGCAATCGCTTTGCATGACGCAAAGTTGATCGCTGTTGACGCATTCCGCGGCATAGCATATCTGCCCCGCTTCGCAGCAGGTCCTCATATCAGCGCCGCAGCGCTCTCGATTCCCACAGTCGAGCAGGCACTGGTTTTCCTGGCAAAGCTCGTCACCGCCACAACAAAGCTCATCAAAGGCACCACAACGCTCGCCGGCACAAGGTGCCCGACAAACGCCCTCCAGGCATTCCCAGTCTCCCGGACAGCAGGTGCCACCCGTCTCGCAGCGATCGTCGGCCGGGCAATCCGTGACGCAGTCGCCCACCAGGCAAACCTCGCCTTCGGCACAATCGGCACGAAAGCGACACTCGACGCATTGACCGCCCACACAGAACTCGTCATCGCAATCATCATCCGACTCGCATTCGGGCGGCAAGCCGGCATCGCCATCGAACACACCCCCATCGCCGCCATTCGTGTCATCACTGCAGCCGACCACCAGGGCCATCCCCAAGAAGATCACCAAGCCAACATAAGTTATCTTGCGCATCATCATCACTCCCATCTGCTGCTTTAAGTTTCGATACCCCATCTGCTGCCTCAGGTTTCGATGCCACAGCGCAACAGGGTTTCGGCGCCGTTGTTGTCCTCGCCACCGTCATCGCATTCATTGAATCGCCCCGAGCCGGTGCCGTCGTCGTCGGCCTGCACCCGGATGTCACTCTCCACCGCCCCCTCGTCCATGGAGACATCGAAGGCGTAGCTCATATGCTCGATATGTCCCGGAAACAAAACCTGGCTTGATTGCAGGGTCATCAAAAGCACAGCGTCCCGATAAAGACTGACCTGGACTCCTGCGGGCACCATGCGACTGCCCTGGTTCATCAGGTCGAAAGACAGCTCGGCATGCCCGGAGGCATTACAGTTCATCCGCAGATTCAGCACGACCAAATCCGGCGCCCAAAACAAACCCTCGCCCTGGACATTCTGTCGATAGTTATTCAACCAGTCCACCTGCCAATTGCCTATCTCAGTCTCCGGCACGCTGCCGTAATGGGCATCCGCCGGACAGACCGCATCGACCCCGTCACAAATGTTGCTCACATGATAGCTATGTTGATTCCAGATGCGGCGGGTGCCGACCCAGTTATCCAGAGCGTCACCAAAAACACGGACCCCGGTCACGCCAGCGAATGCGTAATTGTTGGCGGCCAACACGATCTCGGAACGTCCGTCACCATCTACATCCACGACCAGCGGATATTCCAGCAAGGTACCGGAGGGGTTGGGCAATTCGATGAGGATCTCCGCGTCGGTAAAGCCATCGCCATCCGCGTCGCCTGTGCCGCCCTCGCCGTAATAGACACGCAAAAATTCTTCATCGTTGTAAACCACCTCGCTGCGTCCGTCGCCTTCGAAATCAAAAACGGAGGACCCAGTCGCGGCTGAGGAGTAATCCTTGGTTCGATGCGCCCAGAGCACGCTGCCGTCCCCGTCGTACACCAAATAATACCAACGGGCCGCCAGGCCAATCTCAGGCTCGCCGTCCCCGTCGAAGTCAGCCACCGTGGGCGGACCACCGCCGGGATTGCAGCCCTTGTGATCCGAACCATTGCAATCGGTGATGCCGTAAATACTCTCGACTCGCTCCATGTCCAAGGGGATGGGCCTGGACCAAACCTCGATGCCCTGGTGGTTGAGCATGATCAGCTGTCCACCATAAGGAAAAACGATCTCCGGGTTGGGGTTGCTCCTGTCGAAGTCCGCGATGGCCGGGTTGTTGCCCCCGGTCAGCTCCCAGAGTACTTCGCAACTGCCCGTGCCATCGTCTACGGCCCGGTAGGCGCCGCGGCCCGTCACCACCTCGGCCACCCCATCCAAATCCAAATCGGCGGCCACGGGCACCCGCGAACCCGGGTTGTAGGTGCAAATGATATCGCCCGTGGCACTCACGACGGCGGTCTGGGTGATGACCTCGGGCGCGGGATCGGCGTTCAGGTTGGCGATGGCGGGCCCGCCGGTGGCACAGCCCACGCCCTCGGCCAACCACAACACGCTGCCGTCGGGCCGCAAAGCATAGGTGCCTGTGATATGCCGGTCGTCGACGTCCAATCTCTTGTCGACCACGATCTCCGGCACGCCGTCGCCGTCCAGATCCGCGATGGCCGGACAGGAGCCTGGGTGCAGGTCAGGTGCGCCTTGCTCCAGGTGACGTGTCGTTCCATCACCCGACACGATGCGCAAAACGCCCCGGTCGTTATATGCGCCGCCTGAAAAAGTGATGAAAACCACGTCCGGCACATCCAGTTCATCAACCCGGCCGTCGCCGTTGTCATCGGTCAAGTTGGCCACCGCCGGCGCCATCATGACCTGATCGAAGCCCGGTTCTACATCCGAGCCGCTCCAATGCCACTCAACGCTGGGTTCAAACACACCGCTCGGCGGATGGTACAGGCAATCACCCACAACCTCTTCGTCGATACAGATCCGAAGATCGGGCTCGCAGATCATGCCCGCCGGGCAATCGAATCGGTTGACGCAGTTCGCACCCGGCAAGGTGCACTGGCTGCCGTAACAAATCTCGTTCACCGCACAACAGAAGTCCAACTGACGACCACAGATCTCGTATTCACCGCAGTCGAGCACGCATCGCTGGTCGAGACAAACCTCATCCCCCTCGCAACAGAACTCTCCTTCCGGACCGCAGCGCTGGCCCGCACAAGGTCTGCGACAAACTGAATTAATGCACTCCCAGTCTCCGGGGCAGCAATCGCCACCTTGCTCGCAACGATCATTCGCCGGGCAGTCGGCCACACAGAAACCATCCTGGCAGATCTCCCCCAACTCACAGTCAGCCCGATGTGTACAAACTCGCTGTCCATCACCCCCGCCGGCATCCTCGGCATCCAGACCGCCATCGCCCCCCGGAGCATTCTCCGACCCGCAGGCGCCAAGACCCAGGACCAAAACAAGAACCAAACCAAAACCCAACAGCAATCGCACACCAACCATGGCCCTCTCCTTTGTACGGCTTCATTCTAGGTCTTGGCCGCTTCCGGCGTCAACGCGCCGAGCCAAGAGACCCCACAGAAGCAGCAACAGCAGACCAAGGCCGCCGGCACCGACCAAAATCCATCCCAGCCAAGACATGCCCGAGCGTCCCCCCTTTGAGTGCTCCCGGCCCAGCTCTGGCAGCGGGCCGTCCGGGCCCCGCAGACGACTGAGCAAGGCGGCGGTGGCCGCCGGACCCTGCCCCAGGCCGACCATCTCATCCCAGAAACCCTCTTCACCAGGCACCAGTTGCAGCAAGCGCCAGGCATCCGCGGGCGTCGGGACGCCGGCCCGACCCCCAAGCGCAAAAGCCCGCGCCGCGACGCCCTCCCCGAGCGCGTCCCCGCGAAGTCTGATCAACAAGGGCCCCTCCAGCCCCGGAGGCAAAGACAAAATCCAGTTTCCACCACCAACCTTAAAATCCTGCTGGCCTGTGGCCGCCCATCCCCCAAGCCACCAGAGCTCCCAGTGAAAAGCGCCAGCGGCCGGGTTGCCGGCCAGGCGCAGTTGGAGATCCTCTCCCGCCCTCAGCAGCAAAGGCCTGGCCCGCAGGCGACCTGGAGAAGCCTCTCGCCTGAGCTCCAACCGCTGTTCCAAATCGCCCTGGGGGCTTTCGAAATGCACCCCAATCGGTCCACCGACATGGAGCAAGAGAAAGCCCTCTTCGTCGACCTCTTGAGCCCCCCCGTCCTTGGGCGTCAATCGTCCAGCCACACTGCGCCTCTGTCGATCCAAAGCGCGCAACCAAAGCTCATCCTTGCCCTGGCTCAGGCGCCCGCCCAGGGGAAAGGCCTGGAAAGCCACCGGCGCACCCACCCCGCTCCTGCCCTCGCGCCCACCCGTCGGAGCCGTGGCCAGACCCGCCGGCGCCTGACTCCACTCCCGCTGGGGAGAGAGCATGCTCAGGCAGCCCTCGATCACGGGATCGATGTTCAGCTCCCGCTCCATGCGCAAGGGACCCGCCTCTGTCTCCATTTCGAGCAGGGCCCGTGCCTTGCCCGGGGGCCAGGCAGGCACCTGAAAATTGACATCCAGCACATCCGGGGCCGAGGTATCAGACGGCGCAGCATCAGACGGCGCAACCGAAAAATCAAAAAGTTCGGCTTGCCGATCATCCCGCCGCAAACTCAGACGGGCAGACTGGATGGTCAACCTTCGCCCATCCGGCCCGGAGGCCCAGGCCCGTTGCGCCGCGGGCGTCTCCGGTGCCAGGCTTTGCTGCCCAAGCCAAACGATGTCCGCTG
>JAUVAM010000387.1 GCA_030591745.1 Deltaproteobacteria bacterium | reverse complement strand
GTGGCCATCACCAACACCTCGGGCTATGAGCAACAGGTGCCCGTCTGGACGAAGCCCTTAGACGCCGATGAAATCCCGGAAGGCATCCGCCCCGTCCTTCAAGGCCCCTGGGGGCCCGTGCCCCGACACGAGAAGCCAGACGATCAAGTGGCGTCGCAAGCAACAAAGACCCTCTTGCCCGGACAAAGTTGCCGCTTGTTCGAGCTCGACCTGAACAAACACTTCAATATCACCAGAACATCCGAGTATCGGATGGTCACATTCTCCGAGGCCGACTCGGGCCTGCCGATCGGCCGCGTGAGCCATGAGCACTACTTCAAAATCGAAGTCAGAACCCCGACGACCGTCAAATAGCCGACACCGCCTCAGGCCCCCTCTTCCCCTCGGTAAGCAAGTTCAACAGAGTTTGAAAATGTGGACTAAAGGTTTTCAGGATCTCGACGGCTCCAGGTTTCATCAAAGGTCGTGTAGTCCCTGGGTCGGCAGAAAGCATTCGCGAGATCATCCCAAACGACCAACTTCGCTCGAACATCATCAAGGCTGACTTCTTCATGATGGACCAACAAGACCGCCATATCGAAGACGTCCACAGCGCGAAACTTTCGCTGTGCCGCCAGCCTCCGAGCCTGCTTGTCGTTTGAGACAAAAACGTCGATCTTTTTCGGGCAGTTGGTGGTCGCCCAAGCGATGGACTCCGCCTCACCTTTGTCCGCGTCGATGAGAAGGTTCAAGTGCCAAACCGCCGCTTACTGGTCGGGAAGATCCAGATCGAAATAATCCAAGACGCGCTCCACGGGCTCGACAGGCGTCAGATCGAGCAAAGAAGCGAATCGGTCCCGCGGGATGCCGCCGGCGGAGTACAAGCTGGCCGCCAGGTGGGCGATGACCGTTCTCCGGGCGTGGGGCACGGCCTCGATGGGAAATCTTTCAATCCCCACGGGCTCCTCTGCTTCCGCCCAACGCGAAGCCAAAGACCATCCGGTTGCATCGAACTTCGGCGGAAGCTCATCCTCGCCCACATTGCGCAGGTAGAGGCGGGCCGCATCGTAGTGCAAACCGTAGTCATTACAGAGCGTGCGAAGCGCCTTCTCCACGCCATGACCCTTTGCCAATTTTCGCACGACGCTTTCCGGACAGAGGAGCCGAGACGCAAAGCCGTTTGCTCTCTGTTCCATCTCCAGTCTCTGATCCGAAAGGAATCCAGAAAGCGACGCCAAGGGTTCGCGCTGACTCTTGTCCACGAGCAGGTGGCAAAGCTCATGCGCCAGACTGAAACGGCGGACGCAGGGATTTTCGTTCTTTCCTTCGAGATTCAGCACCAGCGTCTGGTCACGAATCTCATCCGCGAAGGCGAGCCCCGCGATGCCCGTATCCCCAAGACGGGAATACAATACGGCTATTTCCGGGAAAACGCTGGACAAGAAATCGCGCACCGAAGGAAGCGACCCGGTTCTCAAACCAGACTCGCGTCGCAACCACTCGGCGATCTTCTTACCTTGGGCCCAGGGCGCTAGCGCGGGATTGCGCGGCACGTGGCGAAGCTTCGCGGCAAGTGTCCCCTTCCGCACGGGTTGCCCCAGCTGTCCACGCAACCAGGTCAGGTCCCGAACGGCGTTCGCCACTTCGACCACCTTGACTTTGACGGCATCCTGGATTTCGCGAAACTCATCCCGAAGGGCGAGAACCTCAATGGAATCCCCTCGATCGAGACGAATCGGCCTCTCCACGAGCGCAGCCGAATCAAGTCCATAGATTCTGGCCAAGACCTCGATCTCGTAGATACTCGGTTCTGCCTCGTCCGACTCAATCTCGATCAGCCGGTCAAGCGGGATGCCACCCAGGCGCGAAACCGCATCGAGCCGGTAGCCCAGAAGCTTCTCCCTGAGTTCCGCCAAATCGGCATATTCACCACGCACCATGCTTCTCTTCCTTGCCCGCAGATTCCCTAAGAGGAACAATCCTCTGAAATACAAACACCAATCCGACCGCCGAGTCAAATCGCCCCAACTGAATCGATCAAAAATCGACAGGCTCCAACGGGGGGGTGACATACCTGCTTTCTCCGGGCTATTCTCCACCCATGCGCACCCATACCCCACGCCGATTCTTGCAGCTTTGCTTGTTGCCCGGCCTTCTGCTGTCTTCCGCCTGCTCGGAAGAAAAAACCGATCCGAATCGCTTCATGGAGATGGAGTCTTTGGACCCGGACGCCATAGCGAAAAGGCAGGCAAATCCCCAGGCCCCAAAAATACTGCTCGGTCGGACCGTCAAACCGCACAAGCCGCCCTGCCTGGCCTGCTTGCGACAAAACAAGGGCAAAAAGCCCATCTGCGGAAAAGTCCACAAAGGTGAAGAGATCATCGAGCAGGGTCGGCCCCGCCGCTACTACCAATTCGTCACGAAGCAGGGCGAGAAACGCCTGCCCGCCGAGGCGCTGAAGTTTGGCTGGCCTGGCTTCGTGCATCGTCAGAAACTGGATCGGAATTTCTCCATCTCTTTCCCCTACCCGGCTATCGAGGACAACGAGGCCCGCGGCTCCTTCCGTACTACTGCCTCATTAAGCCGCCCAGACAGCGTCTTGACGCCGAGCATTCTCTACGGCACGAACAAGCCCCTGCTCATGAATGTGGCCATCACCAACACCTCGGGCTATGAGCAACAGGTGCCCGTCTGGACGAAGCCCTTAGACGCCGATGAAATCCCGGAAGGCATCCGCCCCGTCCTTCAAGGACCCTGGGGGCCCGTGCCCCGACACGAAAAGGCAGACGATCAAGTAGCGGCGCAAGCAACAAAGACCCTCTTGCCCGGCCAAGGTTGCCTCTTGTTCGAGCTCGACCTGAACAAACACTTCAATATCACCAGAACATCCGAGTATCAGATGGTCGCATTCTTCGAGGCCGGCTCGGGTCTGCCGGTCGGCCGTGTGAGCCATGAGCACTACTTCAAGATCGAGGTCAGAACCCCGACGACCGCCAAATAGCCGACATCACCTCAAAGACTCCGGCTTCCGACATCCGATAACCCGCCTTGCTGACTAACCTTGTTACGGCAACCGGTCCATCGGAAAACACCTCTCCGAATCGGTCTTGCGCCAGTTTTCGGGCGCTCTTGATCCAAGCGGGCGGAAATTGTTTCGATTTTTCATAGTTGCTCAACCTGTCGCGCATTTCATCTCGAATGCCCTGAGTCATGACTGCTGTTTCAAAAACATTGCCCCAATCCTTTTCCCTCTTTTGCGAACGGCTACGCCTTTCAGCGACCAGTATCTTGTGGAAAACATAGTTTGCAGGGTGGGGTATCTGAATCTTGAATTCCTCCTTCAACTCACTAAAGCCAAGCCGTCTGAGGGAAAAACCAATCGTTTCTTCGAGTAAGATCTTGACGTATGGCAAGGCCGGCACGGCAAAGCCTTCTTGGATGCTCACCTTGTCACCCGTTTCACCAGACCTTGAGATCGGGCCACCCCTGCGATCCGTGATGAACTCGAGATAAATTGGTGCCAAGCTTTTCTCTTGAAATCTCTCATGCTGGTACTTCGCACTCGGCGGCACATCTCCGTGAGAAAACATTGGCCTGAATCCAGCAGCCAAGAGCAGGCTGTCTGCTCCCGCGGATTGCCGTATTGGGAGTTTTCCAGGCACCGCCCAATCAATATCCGCGGTTGCAAGGCATTGGGTTCCTTCCTCGCTGTCGAAAAGCTCGCGATAGCAAAGTGGGACCAGGCCGCCCACAAGAACCAAATCATCAAGATATGGCTCAAGGGCTTGCGCGGAGCTCTTCAGGTCTTCAAGAACCCAATTCCTGACCGATCCGGGTTTCACTTGGCTTGCTCTCTTTCATATAGGATCTTGTCGACAACAAACTCGGCCTGTTCACGCCCCCCGGCAACATGGCCCACGACATCCAAAGCTGCTTGCAAAAGATCCACCACCACCAATCCTTCTGCTTGTACCGCACCGCGAAAAATGGATTCCGTGTGCCTTGAGACAAGCAATCGGCACTGAGCGTCCCGTTCGTCGCAAACTTCCAGAGCAAAGCACTTGATGAAGGCTTGTTCCGGCCCGCGAACGTGAATCTCATCAAGGTCCTCGACTAAGGAGTGACCCACCCCCAGCACTCGACATGCGGAAAATCCACCCAAAACCCCGGCCTCGCCCTTATGTGCCACCAATTTCTTAATGAACTGCTTTTCTCCTGTCAGGCTCCGCACGGGGATACGCACTGAAGGCTTGAGCGCCTCATCCGCCAACAAGCTTTCGAGCAATTCACGCACCCTCACCAGACGAATGCCCCTTATGTTGCGGCGCAAAAACCCCCTGGCTTCGAACATGCGCAAAAAGCGGTAAACCTTGTCCGTGGAGACATCAGCGATTTTCCTAAACTGATTCGCTGTGATGAAAGATTCACGAGGACCTGCCCAAACCGTCTCGTCGAATTCTCCGAGCAACAATATCTTCAGCAACCAGCGGTTGAGATCGGAAAACGAAAGCCGTTCCTGTCTTGGCGTCCGAGGGGGTGGATCTTCGAAAATGCAATCCCTCAGCTCAATATCCAATGATGCAATTCGCATGTGAAGTTTCCCGCGCAAGTCAATGACGCACCAACCCACGTCGGGTGCATAACGATGCATGAACTCACCCGCTTCACGCAAGGCTTTCGGTCCCACCCGCATGGTGACCACCACGGCCACGGGCACGGCTTTGAGTCCTTTGGCGAAATGCCTCGCGATCATGCTTGCCACGGAGAGTCGGGCGATCAAATCCTGGATACCAAAAGAGGAT
>JAUVAM010000328.1 GCA_030591745.1 Deltaproteobacteria bacterium | reverse complement strand
GACTAGAGCATGCATTGTCGGCATTTTCCGCGGATGGGGATGCGAACTACATGGCCCACGTGCGCAAGGCCCGGATGACCCTGGCGCTGATCCATGTGGCCAGAGATGATCTCTTGCGGGCGGAAAAGGAATTCTACACTTTGTTATTGCTTGATCCCGCCTTCAGCCTGCCCCCAGGCGATCACCCGCCCAAGCTGAAATACGTGCTCGATCAGGCCCAGCGCCGACTGAATCAAAAACCTGAGCCCAAGCCCGAGCCCAAACCCGAGCCCAAGCCTGAGCCCAAGCCCGTTCCCCCCGTGGTCACGAAAACGCCAAAGACCATCGACAAAGTACAACCCAGGGCAAGCTCGGACAGAAACCAAGCGCTTGGGGCGGATCTACGCATGGTCGTGCTCCTCGGCGACGACGCGAACGCGGCGTCTAGCGGTATCGGGGCCGGTCTGGCGTGGCGCTTCTGGCCAGCCGAACATTGGGGCCTGGGCGTACGCTACGCTTATGCCTACCACCCGCTGCAAGACGAAAGCCTCGATGCGGCCTTGCAGAGCATGGCTTTGGGCCTGGAGGCCTTGACCCGCATGACGGTGGGCATCGCCGAACTGCACATGGGCTTAGGTGCCGGCGCACAAAGCATGGGGACCCGCGATCGTTACGATCATTGGGGCGCCCTCATGCATGCCAGGATAGCCCTGGTCTGGCCGGCGAAGGGCCCCTGGGCCTTGTCTATTCATTTGGAGCCAAGTCTCTTAGTGGGTGGCAACAGGTCTTCATTCTTCTTGCCCATGGGTTTGTCCGGGGCCTGGAGATGGTGATGACGCCCAAGCTCATCCTGGAGGTCCGTGACGGGGGACGCGCCCCCGTGAAGCTGGACTTCACCGGCTTGGAGATCCAAATCGGCCGCGCCACGGGCAACGATCTGCAGCTTGACGACAAGCGCGTCTCCTCCCGACATGGTCGCATCCGCATCAGCGAAGGCCGAGCCGGCTATCAGGATTTGGGCTCGACCAACGGCTCGGCCATCATTCGCGCTGGAAGGCGACTGCCTGTCTCCCGCGATGAAAGCCAAGTCTGGCTGGAAATTGACGATGAGCTGCAACTCGGCGACGCGGACGAGCCCACGGCGGTCAAGCTCTTGGCCATCGAGTGGCCACCCATTCATGCCGAGCAAACCCCGCCCCGCCCCGACGCGACCGTGGTGGCTCAGCGCGCTCTGGGCCAGATGAGCCTGGTACCGAAACGTGATCAACTGCAAGCGCTGTTGAAGCTCTTGGCGGATCTGCGCTCTGAACAAGACATCGAGGCCCTCATCGAGCGTGTGTTGCGTTTTTTGCTCTCGGCCTTGACCGCGGCTCGCCATGTGGAATGCCACATGCTCGGAACCACGGGCCAACTCGAATGCCTCTTGGCCCTGGACCAGGATGGACCTTCCGTCCCGGCCAAGCCCCCATCATCCACCCTGCGTGCCCGACTCGAAGTCGAGCGACAGGCGCTCTTGATAGAAGACGTACAGATCGAGGCCGCCTCGACCGCCAGCCTGCGCCACATCCCCAGCCAGGCGCTCATCATGGCCCCGCTGCTCTCGGACAAGGGCATGGTGGGCATGCTTCAGGTCGAAAGCGCCAAGGACAAACGCTTCGGCGAGGCGGAGCTTGAATGGGTCGCCGTCTTGGCCGATCAGGTCTCGGCTGTGCTCAACACGGCCGATCTCTTCGGGCGACTCAAGGACGCCGAGGCCCGCCTGCGCGGCGAATGCGACTACTTGAAGCGCCGTTTCGGTCAGGCCCCGGCCCTCGAGCAAATGATCGGCGAAAGCGCGGCCATGCAGGAGCTCAGGCAGCAAATCAAGACGGTCGCCCCCTCCCGTACGACCGTACTCATCCTGGGCGAAACGGGCAGCGGCAAAGAACTTGTGGCACAAGCCCTGCACGAGCTCAGCCCACGAGCGCCCGCCGCCTTCGCGGCCGTCAATTGCTCCAGCCTCGCCCGCGGCCTCCTCGAAAGCGAACTTTTCGGTCACCTCCGCGGCGCGTTCACCGGCGCTCACCGGGATCGCAAAGGCCTGTTCGAAGTGGCTCACGGGGGCAGCTTACTGCTCGACGAAATCGGTGACATGCCGATGGAACTCCAGCCCAAACTCCTCAGGGTACTGGAAGAAGGCCTGGTGCTGCCCGTGGGCGGCAACAAACCCAGATCGGTGGACGTTCGGGTCATAGCCGCCACCCACCAGGACCTGGACTCCCAGGTGCGCGATGGCGGCTTTCGCCAGGATTTGCTCTTCCGTTTGGACGTGTTCACCCTGAGGGTGCCGCCACTGCGCGACCGGCGGGATGACATCCCCAAGCTTGCCGAACACTTTCTCGCCCGCTTCGCCAAAGAGCACGAGCGGGACCAGGCCAAGCTCTCCCCCCTGGCCTTGGCCTGCCTCCAGGGCCACGACTGGCCCGGCAACATCAGGGAACTTCGCAACGAAATGGAGCGCGCCTGCCTGATGGCCCCCGCCGGGGGGTCGATAGAGACCCAGCACCTCTCGGAGCGCCTTGGCGGCGGCCAAGACGGCGCGGCAAGCCCCATGCCAGGCACCCTCAAGGAAGTCATGGAAAAGCTGGAGACCGAGGTTGTCCGCCAGGCTCTGGCGAGGCACGGGGAAAACCGGACGCACTGCGCCAAGGAACTGGGCATCTCTCGCCAGGCCCTGATCACAAAAATCGCCAAGTTGGGACTTTGAAATCGAAATGGCTCGCCTGATTAAATGGCCTTGGGAATTGCTGGTCACTGGCCTGCTATCGCTCTATTTCCTCATCGGCTTTAGCCTCTTCTGGTTGCCCTTGTTTCTATTCGCGGCATGGAGACACCGCGAAAAGGCCTCCCGAGCCAAAGCCTTCCAGCGTTTGATTCAGCGCTTTTTTAAAAGCTTCTTCAGCCTGATGCGACTCCTCTGCCCGGGCTTGCGCTTCGATCTGGATCCTCTGCTATTTGACATGGCGGGTTGCGTATTGGTGGCCAATCACCGCTCATTCTTTGATCCCATCTTATTAACCTCCCTGTTCCCCAGGCATGGCACGGTGGTCAAAAACGTATTTTTCAAGGTGCCCATTTTCGGCTGGGTGATAAAAAATGCGGGATACCTGCCCTCCGGCAAGGACATCGAAACCCTGCGCCAAAGGTTGAACGAAATGCCCGACTTCATAGCCCAGGGCGGGATCTTCTTCATCTTCCCTGAAGGCACCCGAAGTCGAAGCCTGGAACATCGGTTGGGCCCCTTCAAAAAGGGGGCTTTCCGAATCGCCCAACGAAGCGGGGCCGACATCCAGCTTCTGGCCATCCAGGGCACGGGTCGCCTTTTTCCGCCGGACCAAATCCGTGTTCGCGCGGCGGATCGCATCCACCTGCGCCTGAAACTGGTAGGCCGCATTGAAAAAGAGACCCTAAGTGACCCGGAGGGCCTGAGCCATCAAGCCAATGAGGCTCAAAAACGCATAGAAGATGCTTGCGACCCTTGATGAAGACCTGTCGGTGTGCTTTTTTGGGGGGGAACGGAGACCCCATGGCCCAAGCCCTCTCTTGGATCGAACTGGACAGCCAAGCTCTGATCCACAATCTGCGCTTATTCAAGGCTGGCCTAAGCAAAGACACCCGCCTGATGGCGGTTGTCAAAGGGGAAGGCTACGGCCACGGCATGCTGCCGGTGGCTCAAGCCGCGTCTCAGGGCGGCGCTGACTGGTTAGGGGTTTTTCACCTGGCCGAAGGAATTAAACTACGCGAAGCCGGCATGAAGCAGCCCATCCTCATCCTGGGCTACGTGCCTTTAGGCGACCTGGCCGAGGCCATCGACTTCGATCTGCGTATCACCGTCTCCAGCATGGAGAGTCTGCAGGCCGCGGCCCTTGCCGCAAAAAAATCGGGCAAGACCGCCTTTTTGCATCTCAAGGTAGAAACGGGCACCCATCGGCTGGGCCTGGACAAAGAAAACCTGGACGAAGCACTGAGGCTCATCAATGAACAAGCCCTGCTTGAGCTGGAAGGTGCCCACACCCACTTCGCCAACATCGAAGACACGACCGAGCATGGCTACGCGAAGGAGCAGCTGGCGCGCTTCAAACAAATCATAAGCCACATACGAAAGCAGGGTTTTCAGGTCCCCTTGCCGCACACCGCCTGCACCGCCGCCGCCGTGTTGTTCCCGGAGACTCACTTCGCCGTGGCGCGGGTCGGCATCGGCATCTATGGACTCTGGCCGAGCAAAGAGACATATTTGTCGGCCCTGCTCAAAGACAAACAGACGCCCGAACTTCAACCCGCCATGTGCTGGAAAACCATCGTGGTCCAAATCAAACAAGTGCCGACCGGCGCCTATGTGGGCTACGGCTGCAGTTACCGCACCACCCGCCCCACCCGCCTGGCCATCCTGCCGGTGGGCTATGCCAACGGCTACGACAGACTGCTGTCCAACCGAGGCCACGTACTCATCGACGGGCAGCGCGCGCCCATTCGCGGCCGGGTATGCATGAACCTTTGCATGGTGGACATCACCGACATCCCGAACGTGGCATTAGAAGACGAGGTGGTGCTCCTGGGCGGCCAGGGCAAGGAGCGAATCACCGCCGAGCAGATGGCCGCCTGGGCCCAAACCATCAACTACGAAGTGGTCACAAGGGCCGATCCACACGCCCCGCGGCGATTGGTCGCAAAAGAGACACGAGGCCCCTCATGAGCCTGCAGCCCATCGATCCCTCTCGGGATTTCACCACCACCATCGACACCCTGGGCACTTGCACCGTCAACTCTCCGGTGCGCTACAAAAACTTCGTGTCGGATGATGAGCGGGTTCTCTACGATCTGAATATGGAACGCGTACGCAAACGCCTGGAACAAAATCGGGCCATTTCGTTTGAATATGCCGGTCCCCGCGAACGAATCTATTTTGATCCGGCCAATCTGCGAGCCGCAATCGTTACATGCGGCGGACTTTGCCCGGGGCTCAACGATGTCATCCGCTCAATCGTGCATGAGCTTTGGTACATGTACGGCCTTCGGCGCATCCGCGGCATCCGCTTTGGCTATGCGGGCCTCAACCCCGACGTGGGCTTGCCCATGCTGGATCTGAACCCGGACATGGTTCGAGAAATCCATTACGACGGGGGCACCATGCTGGGTTCTTCCCGAGGGCCTCAGCCCGTGGACGTGATGGTGGACACCTTGGAGCGCGAAGAAATTCGCCTGCTCTTCGCCGTCGGCGGCGACGGCACCTTGCGTGGCCTGAAAGCCATCTACGAAGAAATCGAGCGCCGTGGCCTCAAAACAGCCGTCATCGGGATACCCAAAACCATCGACAACGACATCG
>JAUVAM010000060.1 GCA_030591745.1 Deltaproteobacteria bacterium | reverse complement strand
GTTCGAGCAACTCGTGGGCTTCGGCGTGGCGATGATCTTTGAGTCGCAGCTCGGCCACCACCTGGGCCGCCTCCACGTTGTCCGGATCATCTCGCAGTGCCCGCTCGTAGCACTCGTAGGCCTTGTCCTCGTTGTCCAGCCGTTCCAGCCAGGCCTTGGCCAAGTCCACCAGCAATTCGGCGCGCTCTTTGGCGTCGTCACATTGATCCACCTGCATGTGACCCAGGCGCAGTACGTCCACCCAGTCACCCCGCCTGCGCGCCATGCCTTTGAGAGAAATCAGGGCATCAGCAGAGGGGGTGTCGCCATGGATGGCCCGGCGGTAAGCCCGCTCCGCCTCGTCGGGCCGGAGCAATTGCTCTTCTAGGATCTTGCCCATGCGGTAGTGGATGCGACAGCCGGCCACGGGATCGGTTTGGGCTTCGCCGGCCAAGCGCAAGGCATCGATGGCGCGAACCCAGTCTCTGCGCCGCTCGAGCAGGTTGACCAGCGACTCCAGGAGGGAGAGGCGATCGGGGGCTTGCTTCAGGGCCTTGCGGTAATATGAAATGGCCTGCTGGGGGTTGTCCAGTCGGTTTTCATACAAGGATGCGATGGCCACTAAGAGATCCACCTGCTCTTCGGGCGTGAGGCAGTATGGCAGGTGCGCACGGTATGCCTTGACCAGGTCGTCGTAGCGCTCGGTTTTTTCCAGGATATCTTCCTGCATGGCCAGCGCGTCCAGATCGCTGTCGTCGGCCAAGAGGAGTTGCTCCAGATCATCCAGGGCATCTTGGGGTCGGTCCAGATGATCGGCCCGAAGCCCGGCGCGGCGGAGGAGCAGGGCTCGGCGAGCCCCGACGTCCTGCAGGCCACCCAAGGCCCGGGTCAAAATGGCGTCGTATCGCTCAATGGAACCGCGTTTTTCATAGATTCGAAACAGGCCATCCAGGGCACCCGCGTGGCCGGGTTCGTTGCGCAAAACAGCGCGGTAGGAGGACTCGGCCTCGTCCAGGTGGCCTTGATCCTCAAGCAATTGCGACAGACGGGCCCTCAGGATCACGCTCTGGCTCAACAAGGACATACGCCTAAACAGCTTGGCGCGAGGCTCCCCCTCTTCCATGTGGCTTGCGGCTTCTTCCAGGGCGTTGAAAGCCGCCTCGGCGCTGTCGTGGGTCTCGAGGTGAGTCGCCAGCTCTTCCCAGGCCATGGCGTCGCCAGAGCTGGATCGGGCAGCTTGCCAGAGTTGTTGTTCGACGCCAGAGGGGCCGCCAGGAGAGGTCTTCTCTTCGACGAAGGCTTCATCGTAATTCTCGTCGTCGGACTCTTCCGTCAGGGACGCTTCGTACTCGGGGACCGGTGTGGCCTTCGTGTCGGCCGCCGGGGTTTTTTGTGGAGGCGAGGCCTTGGGATCGACGATGGTGGGGCCGTCATCGAGAGGCTCGAAGTCATCCTCCTCGATTTCTTCCACCTCGTCGTTTTCTCCTATCTCCTCCACGTTTTCATCATGAGGCGTCGCGACCAGCTCAGCCTCTTCCGCCTCCAGGCCTGCAATCGATGCTTCGTCGATCTCTTCAATGAGGTCGGCGTCCACGTCTTCGATGACCTGGGCCGATTCCGCTTCGGCGGGGTCCTCTGATTCTTTTGCCTTCGCTTCTTTTGCCTCTGCTTCTTTTGCCTCTGCTTCTACTGAAGCCTCCAGCGTGGCGTCTTTGTGCCCCTTGTCCGCCGCTTCCTTCGCTGCAGCAAGCTTGGCTGCCTCGAGGGCGGTTTTTTCGGCAAGCTTGCGGGATTCAGCCTCGGCGCTGTTTTTGGCCAGGTCTTGGGCATCGGCCAGGGCGCTGTTTTCGGCTCGGTGGCCTGCTTTTTGAATCGCGCGGGCTGTCGCGGTCTCCTTGGCGTGTTCGATGGCTTTGCCAAGGGCATCGCCGAGAGCGAGGGCTCGGGCATCTTTGCTCGCTACCCTCGAAGCCTTGGTGGTGGCTTCAGCGCGGGCTGTAGGCTTGGCCTTTTCGCTTGATTGGTCGCGGGCTTCGCGCAGGGCCGTCTCTTGACCCTCCTTGGCTGCTTTGACTTCTGCCTCGGCACGGGCTTTTTTCTTCGCCTGCTCGCGGGTGCGGCCCTCCGCGTTCGTTCTTTTCGGTGGGGCGGTCACCAGGGTAGGAATCCGCTCGTCCTCTTCCTCTTCCTCTTCCGCGGAATCCACGGCATGCTTGAGGGCCTTGGCGCCTACGTCGGTGGACTGGCGATCTTCCTCTTCTTCTTCGCCTTGTTCAATTTTACCGGGGGTCAGTTTCTGGAGCGCGTCGGCTTCGACGTCCATGACCCGCGGTGGGGAATAGATTTCCGCGATGTCCTCGGGGGGTGGCGGGGAATAAATTTCCGCAAGGTCATCGACCGGGGGCAAGGGCGGGGGTTCCTTTGCCGGGGCTTTGGAGCCCGGCAGCTTGAAGCCCGGTACAGTGGCGCCCGCGGGTGCCTTGGGCTGGCGAGCCCCCTTGGGCTGGCGAGCCAGACCACCCGGGGTGACCTGCATGACCTCGGCCTCGATGGGATCCAAAGAGGCCGCCACTTCCGGTGCCAGGCGGTCAAATCCCGCTTTTGCTTCAACGTGATCCGCGTCAATCTTGAGGGCGCGCTCATAGGCTCCATGTGCCCGCAGCGGTTCCTTGAGTTCCTTTTCAAGCATGCCGGCCGCGCCCAAGAGCAGCTCGAGTTTTTCGCTTCCCGCATCGATGACCGCGGCTCGCTTGAGATCCAGCTCAGCGACTTTCGACCAATCCGTGAGATTTTCCGCCAAGGTGCGTAGTTTTTGGTAGGCCACCGATTGTGTAGCGTCCAAAGCCATGGATTCCCGGTAGCGCGTCTCGGCATCCTCCGGGCGGCCGTCGGTCTCAAGCAGCAAGCCCAGGCGCATATGTAATGATGCGGCCAGATCCGGATTCAGGGTGGCCAGGACGTCATCCACCACGGCTTCCAGTTCGCGGGTGTAGCCGGCCAGGCGCGCCAGACGGAACAGCTCGTCCATGAGCTTGCTGTGCTCTGGCGCCAGTTTGGCTGCCGGCAAAAGCTCGAAAAAAGCGCGGTCCACCTGGCCCATGCGTTTTTCTAAGAGGTCGGCAATCTCCAGGGCCAGATTGGCACGGCTGTCCGGATCCTGACTTTCTTTCTTGCGGGTCAAGAGCGCGTCCAGGGTCGCCTCGAAACCGGCCTTCGAGTCCTTGTCTTCGACGGCCTGGGCGGTTTTGGGCTTTTGCTTTTTCTTCGGCTCTTTTTTTGGCTTTTTGACCGTGGCGGCGGGAGGCATGAGCACCCGCATGCTTGCGGCCACGTCGTCGGGCAAGTGAGCGAGGGCTAGGGCTTCTTCAATGGCCAGTCGCAGGGCATCGTCGTCGCCTTCGAGCTTTAGCGACTCCACCAGCATGGCCCAGGCCATCACGCTGCCCGCGTCGACTTCAAGGGCTTGCCGGGCAATGGTCACGGCGGCCGCCGAATCGTCGAGCTCGTCAAGCTGCATGCGGCCCAACCGCAAAAGGAGATCAAGCCTTGACGGATCGTTGTCCAGGCGAGTCAAGAGCTCCATGGACATGGCGGCTATTTCAAGTTGATGATTCGACTCGGAGGCCAGATCGAAAAGATCGGCAACCAGGCCGGGCAGGCTGGGATTGTAGCGGGCCACCCGCAGCATTTCGTAGAAGGCGGCGGTTGGATCGTTCAGACCGCGTCGATACAGCCGTGCGATTTCCCGGCGAAGCTTGCTCTTTTTTTCATCCCCATCGGTTAGTCGTATGAGCTGACTGTAAGTGTCGATGAGGGTTTCCCAGTCGCCCTCTTCCCCATAAAGGGTGGACAGGGAAAAGACCATTTCAACCCGGTCGCCGGCCAGCTCCAGGGCGCGGAGTTGATAGGCCTCGGCCTGTTCGGCGTCGTCCATGTGCTCGTCGTGCAGGCGGGC
This sequence comes from Deltaproteobacteria bacterium, assembly GCA_030591745.1. Next base: position 6,345 of record JAUVAM010000060.1, on the reverse strand, counting down.
CAGCTTCAGATAAAGGGCTACACGCAGATCAATGCTTTCGATGCGTTCGACCACGTCCTCATAGACCGCAAGCAACTCACGAAAGCTCTCCGTGCGCTTGGCCAGGCCCTCCAGGTGCAGCAAAATGCGCAGGTTCTGGGGTGCCATGCGCGCGGCACGAATGTATTCGATGAGGGCGCGGTCTTCTTGTTGCAATCGCTGCTCGTAGATTTGGGCCAGCTGGGATCGAAGCGATAGTTTTTCTTCCAGGCTGCCGGCCAGGCGGATGCGCTTGAGATAAACGTCAATGACGCCTTCCCAGTCTTCCGTGTCGTGATACAGCACGCTCAAGGCCCACAGGGCCCGCCTGTTGTCGGGGTCCAGCTCCAGGGCCTGGCTGTATGCCTTCATGGCCAGAGGCAGATCGCCCAGGCGTTCGTCATACAAAGAGCCAAGCCGCAGCAAGGTTCGCAGCTGGGCCGCGGGCTCGGTCAGCACATCGGCCCGTGCGCGCATGAGCTCGGCCGCGGCTTCCCAGGATTCGGATTCGGCGAAAATGTCCCAAAGCAGGACAAAGGCCGACTCGTCGGCTGGATCTTTTTTCAGGCGTTTTTTAAGTTTTTGGATTTCCCGTGCTCGGCCGCCGCGGGAGCCTTTGGTTTTATCTGACTTTACCATGATTTCACTGTCGAACTTTATCGGACCCCATGAGGCCAAGTCAATTGTCATGGGGTCTTGCATTGGCATCAGTCGTTCTTAAAATAGGGAGCGCGCGAAACCCGAGCGCAGAAAGGCCAAACCATGAGTGAAAAGAAACCCGAAGACAAAAAGAAGGTCAACATCCAGATTCAGCTTGACGAAGAGATGGCCCAGGGCCTGTATTCGAATTTGGCCATGGTCAACCACACAGATTCGGAGTTCACCCTGGATTTCATCTATGTCCAGCCCCAGCAGCCAAAAGCCAAGGTGCGGGCCCGAGTCATCACCAGCCCACGCCACACCAAGCGTCTTTTAGAAGCCCTAAAAGACAACGTGGCCAAATACGAAAAACGTTTCGGCGTAATCGACATCTCCGGTCCTGCCCCTGGTGAGGGGATGCTGCATTAAGGGTCCTAGTACAGGGACAAGCAGCACAAGCTCCACACAAAGCAAGCAACCACCACCCAAGTAGGACCCTTTATCCCGCATCGCCAAGCGATGCGGGGCTAGGGGATTAAGCCCACATATCGGACCCCGTGCCCGAAATCCGGACACACCCATCATTTCCGAGCGCCCAAGCGAATTTCCCCAGTCCTTGTAATTCCTGACTTTTATTCCGCACGTCCTACACCAAACCACACTGGCACACACGTTGCACTCTCTTGGGCTTGTCCGCGCGCGCTTTGGGCATTCAACCGGAAAGGAGGTGTTGCATGGCCGCAAATGGTCGCATGATGAGCGTCTACACAATCATCGAGAAGGAGGGCTTTGATAAGGCCTTCTGGGTCAAGGTGGGGGCGTGTTTTACCAACCGGGATGGTTCTTACAATGTGTTTCTTGATGCCCTGCCCACCAACGGCAGGCTTCACATTCGCGTCGACAAGGCACGCGAAGAAACCGAAAACGAATCGAAAGGAGAAGCGGCATGAAACGGAATGAATGGATGAGCAAGGTGGCGATGTTGACGGTGGCGATGATGATCTGCATCGGCCTGGGCAGCGGGGCGGCTTTCGCGGCCGAGACGGCCAAAGTCAGCGGCGTGGTCAATTTGAACACGGCCTCGGCAAAACAACTGCAAGCCCTGCCGGGTATCGGCGCCAAAAAGGCCCAGGCCATCGTGCAGGCCCGTTCGCAGAAAGCCTTTGGCAGCGTTAATGAACTGGTCAAGGTCCGCGGCATCGGCCAGCGCATGCTGCAAAAACTGAAGCCCTATCTGCGGGTGAACGGACAAACCACCATCAAGAGCCTGAACAAAGGAAAAAAGAAGGGACGCCGCAAGGGCTGAGTTCCCGGAAAAAGGCGTGGCCGACCGGTGCCCTCCTTGGGTCAGAAGAGGAGGGCACCGGTTTTTAAAAGCGATCCACGCTGTAGCGATTTCTGACTATCATCGGGTTGCACCGCACTCTTTCCTCCCCCGTGCGGGGAAGGACGGACCGAAGGTCCGGGTGGGGGGGCCGTAACGAAGCATCCCTGCGGTTGTTGGATGGGTTTTGGACGAACCAGTCCCTCATGCCTGCAGATAAGGAAGATGATGAGCACCCAACGAGCACGCCAGTTACGCAAGAACATGACCGACGCCGAGCGAGTCCTGTGGGCAAAGCTTCGCCGACGACAAATGTTCGGCCTGAAGTTCCGTCGGCAGCAACCGCTGGGTGACTACATCGTCGACTTCGTTTGTTTGGAGAAAAAATTGGTGATCGAGGTCGACGGCGGTCAGCACTGCGCGCCCAAGGCGCGCAGCATAGAAGGCCCTAGGAAAAAGGGCCTCCAACACGCCGAGCAATCAGACTATGACGCTCGGCGATCAAGAGCAGGGATTTGGGGTTATGCGATTCTGGAACCATCAGGTGCTGACTGAGACCGAAGCGGTGGTGCAGGCTGTTGCGAATGCGCTGGACGCCCCCACCCGCCTGGGGGAGGCGTTCAAGTCCCGGAATGATAAACAAAAAGCGACACCGCAGACTTGGTGCCTTTGCTGGGATATCGATTATATCGACCCTTAAGCTTGCTCATTCCTGATGCATTTCTGCTGACATCTAGAAATACCTTGTTGACAGTCGATGGCACTCATGCACAGATATGTGTTGCGTCTGGGCCCAGGGAAACCGGTGAGAACCCGGTGCGGTCCCGCCACTGTAAACGGGAAGTTTTGCGGCCAAGCAGTTTGAGGCCACTCGGGAAATACCCGGGGAAGGCCGGTCCAAAACGTTGGGTGATCTTTCATCCTGAACCCGTAAGCCAGGAGACCTGTCCAGCCGCGCGAATTGCTTTGCCCCTCGGGTTAAGGAGGCGTTGCGCTGGTGCTTTTCTCTCAAAATTTGCGTGGTATTTTATTGGGCCAAGTGCTCGCGCTCTTGTTGTGCCAGCAGGCATTGGCCGAGACCGAAGCATCCGAATCCGATCAAAACCCAGAACAAGAGCAAATCGTACAAGAGCAAATCGAGATTCGAGCCAAGCGCATAGAGGAGGACGCGCTCAGGCCCACGGCCGGGCTTGTCGTGATTCGACCGGAGGACCTGGGTCCCGGGTTGCATGCCTTGAGTGATCTGGCCCGCATGGCCCCGGCTGTGCGCGTGCGTGAGTTGGGCGGCCTCGGTCAACCCTTTACGCTGGGCTTGCGGGGCGCGGCCGGGCACCAAACGCGGATTCTGCTCGACGGAATGCCTTTGCCGGATGGGATGGGCGCGGGGGTAGATCTGTCTTTTCTGCCGGTGGATTTTTTGGATCGGGTTGAGATCCTGCGCGGTGCGGCCTCGGTGGGCGGGGGCTCCGGGGCCCTGGGGGGCCGGGTGGATCTGAGGACCAGGGCCTTGGGCAAAGCGGGTTGGTTTGCGCGCTTGAGTGCGGGTTCTTTTGGAACCTGGTCAGGGGCCGGGGGTGCTGCGTGGTCCGCGGGTGGCGCTAAGGTGATGCTGCTGATGTCCGGTTTGAGTACGGCAGGAGACTTCACTTTCCCGGACGATGGCGGTACGCCACACAATCCCTTCGATGACCAGGAAAGGTTGCGAGAGAATAACGATGCGCGACGCCTCGGCCTGCTGCTGAAAATCGACAAGCCTTTGGGCCGAGGATTCCGGCTGCGTTTGATGCAGACGGTTCATGCACACGATCGTGGCGTGGCCGGCATGCTGGGTTTCACTTCCCGCGAGGCGCGGGAGCAGGGCCTGGGCAGCCTGAGCAGCCTGAGCCTGACTGCGCCCCTGGGGCCCGGGTCGCTGGAGATTGCCGCGGATTTGCAGGTGGACAGCAGGCGCTTTAATGATCCCCTGGGGGATTTAACCGGCGTACCGATTCATCAGGAGCAGGAAGAAAAGAGCGCAGGGGTACAGGCGCGTTATCGCTGGGCTCCCTTGGATTCTTGGCTTTTTAGCACAAGGCTCGAGGGGCGCCACGAGGGGCTTTGGGATGCACGCTTTGGCGATCCGGGTCGGATGAGCCTGGCCGGCTCGAGTGCGGCCGAGTGGGAACCCTGGCTTGACGGCCGCTTGGCCTTGAGCATGGCCATGCGCCTTGAGGCCTTCGAGCGGGACGGATTGCAGTGGGCGCCATCTCTGGGGCTGCGCTGGCGATTGGGTGATGGTTTTTGTCTCCGCTTGAACCTGGCGCGAGCTTATCGGGTGCCTTCTTTTTCCGAGCTTTACATGGAGGCGGGCTATGCGGTGGGCAATCCGGAGCTTGAGGTCGAAAAGGCCTGGAGCGCGGATGCCTCGGTGGCCTGGGAAAAACAAGACCGCCTCAAATTGCGATTGACCGGTTTTTACTCTCGTCACGAAGAGCTCATTGTTTTCGAGCCCGGGGCCAATTTTCGATACAGACCCCTGAATGTGGGTGCGGCGGATCTGGCGGGAGTCGAGCTGGAGGCGAAGTTCAGCCTGAGCGAGCAGCTCGGCCTCGGGGCTCAGTATAGTTTTTTGTACAGTGTTGATCGTTCGGGCTTGCCCAACCGGGAGGGAAACGCCCTGCCCGGTCGTCCGGCCCACAGTGCCGGGATCTGGACCAGCTGGGATCTGGGCCGTTGGTTTGCCCGCGGGGGCCTGCATTGGGTTGGGACCAATTTCATCAATGCAGCCAACACCAAGGAACTCAGAGCGCGCTTGCTTTTGGATGTTACCGCGGGTTTGAAGCTTGACGGATTTCAATTGGCTTTGCAGGGACTCAATCTTCTCAATGATCGTATTCAGGACGTGCGGGGGCTTCCCTTGCCTGGCTTGGGTGTATTTTTAACTTTATCCTGGAGGATATAAAGCGATGAAAAAGAACATTTTGGCCTTTGGCGCTTGTTTGTTTTTGGGATTCTTGTTCCTGGCTTGTGGATCCGGCACGGAGGATCCCTTGGCGGAGATCAAGGCCGTGGTGGTCAATAGCCTGGGCGAGGACCTCAGCTTGATAGGGAATGACGCTGAAGCCACGGTCAGCCTGGGGGTGGCTTCTTTGGGGCAGGCGCCCAATCAGATCATGGCCTGGGGTTCTGAGATACTCGTGCTCAACTCGACTTCCAACAGCCTGCAGGTTCTCGATCCGGAGACCTGGCAGACCCTGCGGGAGTACGGCCTGGGGGAGGGGTGCAGTCCTTTCTGGATGGCCGAGGACGGCGAGGGCGCCCTGGTGGTGACCTGCTTTCAATCCAATGAGTTGCTGCGGGTGAATCCCGAGGCAGCCATGGACGGCCAGGTCGTGGTGGAGCGGATGGACATGCCGGCTGGGGCGGAATTATCACCCGACGATCCGGGGACGCCGGGCTTTGCCAGGCCACAGGGGGTCTTGGTCAGTGGGCATCGGGCCTTTGTTACCCTGACCAACCTGGGGGCAGATTACTACGCCGCAGGACCCGGCCACTTGCTGGTGGTCGATTTGGCCGCCTGGACCCAGGATCGCTTGCAGGCCCTGCCCAGCCTCAATCCCGTTTCCATCGCCGCCGCGCCTGGAGGCCAGGAGGCTTGGATTTCCTGTGCGTCTTTTTACGACGGCAGCGGGACCCTGGAGCGCATTTCGCTCGATCGGGGCGATTTATTGGGCAGCGTGGCCATAGGCGGCGCGCCGGGCAAGATGGCCTTCGATTCGCAGGGCATCCTCTGGGCAGGCGACAGCCTGGAGGGGCAATTGCTTCGTTACAATCCCGCAAACACAACGGTATTAGACCCGCTGCTCCTTTGCCCGAGCAACTACGAGGAGGGTCTTTACAACTTCATTGCCGACGTGCAATGCGACGCCCGAGGCCAGGTCATGGCGGCCTGTTTCGGCAGCGACCAGATCGCCTGGTTTGACAGCGAAGCGCAGGATATCACACGAGTCCTCGTAGGAGACGGGCCCACCAGCCTGCTGCTGGTCGATAGATGAGAGGTCCAAAGAGTCTTACGAAGCGCCTGGCACCTACGCATGGTCGATCGATGAGGAATCTTGCGAAGTGCCTGGCACCCGTGTATGTCCTTGTTTGTTTTGGGTTAATGTCTTCGGCTGGGGCAGGGGAAGCCGAGGCTCCCCTGGGTTGGTTGGGGACGGCCAGGCTTGCTGGAGCGCCCGAGCGTATTGTTTCTTTGGCGCCCAACCTGACCGAGATGGTTTTTGCCTTGGGCCATGGAAAGCGAGTCGTCGCGGTAAGCCGTTTTGATGATTTTCCTCCGGAAGTCAAGACCTTGCCCAAGGTTGGGGGCTTTGTGGATCCGAGCC
>JAUVAM010000645.1 GCA_030591745.1 Deltaproteobacteria bacterium | reverse complement strand
TCTCCGACATCCCAGCCTTCACCGTACAAATAGCCAGCTGCGGTGCCTTCCCTTCCCTTCTCAGGCCACGCATCATTTGGGCCGGCATGCGGCATGGGGCGGACGGTTTTCGGGCCCTGCACTCGGCCACCCTGCAAGTCACGGAGGGTTTTGGCTTTGAACCAGAAACCCGTCCATTCAAGGCCCACGTGACCCTGGCTCGACTGCGCAGAGGGAAGCAAGCACCTGATATTCGTGAAGAAACTGAGAACAGAAGCCAGGAGGTCGTCGGGGAATGTCAGATCGAGCGGGTAGTCTTGATGGCAAGTGAGCTCAAACCCAATGGGCCCATCTACTCGATACTTGACAGCTTTGACTTGGGCAACTAGGATACTGAACAAATGAACAGGCCCAACACAACAAACCCGATTCCCAAGTCCTGGACCCCAAGCGGCCAGGCGACCCCATGAAGAGGAGGGGCAGGCATATGAGCAAGGCACCCAAAAGCGACGACCGTGAACGAGCCATCGAACTGACCATCGGTTCCATCACCAAACAATTCGGCAAGGGTGCCATCATGCGCCTGAATGGCGATGGGCAATTGGGCGAGCAGGTGCCCGCCATTCCCACCGGCTCTTTGTCCTTAGACATCGCCGTGGGGATTGGCGGCGTCCCCCGCGGCCGAGTGGTCGAGATCTACGGGCCCGAGTCCTCGGGCAAGACCACCCTGGCCTTGCACATCGTTGCAGAGGCCAACCGGCGCGGCGGTTTGGCTGCCTTCGTCGACGCCGAGCATGCCTTGGACGTGGCTTACGCCCGCAAGCTGGGCGTCAACACGGACGACCTCCTGGTCTCCCAGCCGGACACGGGCGAGCAGGCATTAGAGATCGTCGACATGCTGGTGCGTTCCGGGGCCTTGGACGTGCTGGTGATCGACAGCGTGGCCGCATTGGTGCCCCGCGCCGAAATCGAAGGCGAGATGGGCGACAGCCACATGGGCTTACAGGCCCGACTCATGAGCCAGGCCCTGCGCAAACTGACCGGCTCCATCGCCAAGAGCAGGACCTGCGTCATCTTCATCAATCAGATCCGCATGAAGATCGGCGTGATGTTCGGCAGCCCGGAGACCACCACCGGCGGCAACGCACTCAAGTTTTACTCAAGTTTGCGCTTGGACATCCGCCGCATCGGTGCCATCAAAAAGGGCAACGATGTGGTGGGCAACCGAACCCGGGTCAAGGTGGTCAAAAACAAGATGGCCCCACCTTTTCGCACTTGCGAATTCGACATTATTTACAACATGGGCATCAACCGGATCGGCGACCTCATCGATCTGGGCGTGGAGGCCAACCTGGTGGACAAAAGCGGCTCCTGGTACTCCTACGGAGAGGAACGCATCGGCCAGGGCCGAGATACGGCCATACAGTTCTTGATCGACAACCCGGAAGTGGCCGACACCATCGATCTCAAACTGCGTCAGCATCACGGCCTGATCCCGAAAGACGAACCCACGGAAAATGATGCCCTTGAAAATAAAGCCCCGGCCGAGGGCGGCAACGGCAAACCCGCGGGAGCAAAAATCGAGCCTGTTGAATCAGGCAAAGACAAAGGAAGGGCAGCCCAGGCTTGAATCAATCCAGCGCTAGCAACCCTGAAGTAAATCCCTGACCAACTCCCCATCGAAACCACGTCCCAATAAGAAACGCTGGGCACGGCCCTTGAGTTTGAAATCCACCTCGGTCTCGAACAGGGCGGTGCCGAATTTCTTCTCGGCCACCCGGCGAAGGATCTCGACCTGGGGGGTTTCGGCATAGACCTCTTCGATGGCCGCTTGCACCAGGTCGGCGTTTACGCCCTTGGCTCGCAAATCGGCCGTCAGCTTGCGGGGTCCCCAGCCCTTGGAGAGGCCCAGGGCGCGGGCCCGCTCCGAGGCGAATCGGGCGTCGTCGATTAGACCCGTTTCCGCCAGGCGGTCCAGCAAGGGATCGATGAGGGAGTCAGGATGGCCTTTTTGCTTTAGGCGTAGATAGAGTTCGCGGCGTGAGCGGCTGCGTATGGTTAAGAGGCGTAGAACCTGCTCGCGGGCTTTCTGTTCCAACTAAAACCGCTCTATGGGAATGTCGCCCCCGGGGGCTCCGCCTGATCCGGCTGGTGGCGTGGATCCGCCGCTGCCGCTGCCAGGTTTCTTGCTGCCGCTTTCGAAGCCGTCCCAGCTGCTGTCGGAGGTGCCGGAGATGCCGGAAACTCGCAGGGCAAAATCGTCGGGGTTGGAGCAAGCCCTGAGCGCTTCGTCATAGCTGATAAGACC
>JAUVAM010000636.1 GCA_030591745.1 Deltaproteobacteria bacterium | reverse complement strand
GTCGGCAACGGCATCAACTTCGGCCTGATTCAAATGGCCCGCTTCATGGAAGAACGACGGGCAGGCAAGGACACCGACGAAGCCCTGGCCTCGGCCATCAAGTTCACCATTCGGGCCACCTCCACGGCTGCCCTGGCCGCCAGCATTGCTTATGGCTCACTGATCATCACCGAATTCCGCGGTTTTAATGGCTTTGGCTACATGGGCGGCCTGGGCATGCTGCTCTGTTGGATTTCGGCCTTCACCATACAGCCCGCCCTCTTGACCATGGTGGAACGTTTTCGCCCGGTCAAATTGCACAAGCGTGAACTTGCAAATCGCAGCTCTTTGCTGGCCGCGCCCTATGGACGCTTCGTGAGCCGATTTGGAGGTCCCCTCCATGGACTGGGCTGGATCTTCGCCGTGGTTTGCGTGGTGGTGACCATCCCCTACCTGAGCGATCCCTTCGAATACGACTTTCGCAACCTGCGCAATCAAAAAGCCCGCACCACGGGTTCCGGCATGCTCTCGAGTAAGGTGGACAAGATCTTCCCCGAGCGCCTGAACCCCAATTTCATCCTGGCCGACAGACTGGACCAGGTCCCGGTCATCGCCGAAGAGCTCAAGCGCAACAACAGTCGCGGCCCCCACCAGGGTTTGTACCAAAAAATCCATTCGATTTACTCTTTCTTGCCGAAACAACAGCTAAAAAAGATCCGTGTGCTCAAAAAAATCGACCGACAATTGAGCAAAGCCACCATGAGCTGGTTAAGCGACAAAGAGCGGGAAGAAATCGATCAATACCGGCCGCCGAAAAACCTGCGACCCGTGAAGATTGCCGATCTGCCGGACTCGATCCGACGGCGCTTCACCGAGTTGGACGGACGATGCGGCCTGGCCCTGGCCTTGTATCCGCGGCACGGTCGCTCGACCTACGACGGGCACTTTCTAAACGAACTCGATGCGGCAAGTCGCACCGTCTACATGCCCGATGGAGAACAAGTCACTTCGGCCGGGGTGGCCACCATTTTCTCCGACATGCTGCGAGCCATCGAACGGGACGGTCCGAGGGCCGTCGTCGTCTCCTTGCTTGGGGTCATGCTTTTGATCATCTTGGTTTATCGGGGCATCAAAACCATCCTGCTGATCATGCTGACCCTGTTTTTCGGGGTGGTTTGGACCGTGGGCCCAGCGGCCATGATTGACCTCAAGTTGAACTTCTTGAACTTCATTGCCCTGCCCATCACCTTCGGCATCGGCATCGACTACGCGGTGAACATTCTCAATCGATATCGCCTGGAGGGAAAAGAGAGCATGGAGCGGGTCATCGCCTCCACCGGAGGCGCGGTCATTCTTTGCTCCACCACCACCCTCATCGGCTACTCATCCCTGCTCATTGCCGACACCCAAGCACTGGTTTCCTTTGGCATTTTGGCAGATATAGGCGAAGTCGCAAGCTTAGCAGCCGCGGTATTCATGCTGCCCGCCATCATAATAATCATCGAGAAGCGAAAACGGGCGAAACAAGCCCAATCCCAAAGGGAAGCCCAAAGAGAAACTTAGTGTGGTGTTGTTTCACGGTAACAGTGTCTTACTTTTGCTACTGTTGTCGTACATCCGATAAAGGCCGAAGTCGATCGGCGGCTGAAGTGGATTCTGTTTTCTAGTTTGTTTACGTGTCATTACAGAACAACGCCCCTTTCCATTCCCCCGCAAGAAATACTCATTCCGTGGCACTTTTCTTGCATCTCCCTGCTCCGAGAGGTGCATGAAAAGACATAAGGACCTCGATACAAGCATCGGAGCATCACATGGAAGCCAGACCAGAACTTCACCCGCTGTTGAGCCCGGCACCCAAAGTAGCCAAAAGGGTTGCCAAGCTTAATCCCTACGACCCGGTTTGCTCACGAGAAAAAATCAAGCAACGACCTGAGCTGACCCACTTTAAGCTGGACTGGAATGAGAGCACAATCCAGCCCTCGCCCAAGGTGCGTGAGGCATTGCAGCGCTTTTTGGCCAACGGGTCCATGCTCAACTGGTACCCGGACATGTTCTACCAACCGCTGTACGAAAGCCTGGCGGAATACACCGGCAGCCGTATCTCCCAATTGTTGGTGACCAGTGGCTCGGATTCAGCCTTGGAACTCATCTGCCAGACCTATTTGAACCCGGAAGACAACGTGGTCTTCCCGGTGCCGACTTATGCCCACTTCTTGCAATTTGCCGAGTTGGCTGGCGCTGAAATGCGCGGGGTCGAGCCCCAGAACGCCTTCCTGCCCGACCTGAAGGAAATTGAAGCGCAAATCGACGAAAAAACGAAGATTCTCTACCTGGTCAACCCCAACAACCCCACCGGCAATGTGTATCCGCCGACCGAATTGCTGCAATTGGCCTTGCGACACCCGCATGTGCTTTTGGTCTGTGACGAAGCTTATTTTGAGTTCTCAGGTGTGAGTTGCGTCAAGTTGGTGGATTCAGCCCCCAACCTGTTGGTCACCCGCTCTTTCTCCAAGGCCTTCAGTCTGGCATCCATGCGCATCGGCTACCTGGTCGCCAGCGAGACGGTGGCCCAGGACTTG
>JAUVAM010000221.1 GCA_030591745.1 Deltaproteobacteria bacterium | reverse complement strand
CACATCGCGCTCGGGCCGTCGGCGTTTGCGCAGGCGCAGGTAGTGCTTGCTCATGGTTTGCGCCCAGGGATCGTAATCTCCCCGGGCACTTAGCTCCGGCGTGCCGTCGAAGACGCCGTCCGCTTGATCCAAGACATGCGCGAACTCATGGCCGGCGGTTTCGTGGCCGTCGGAGGGGTTGGCCAGGCCCTGCTCCACGGCAGGCCAACTCAGGACCACCGTGCCCCAGGTGTGAGCCTCGCCAAAAATGGCCCCTTGCACATCCGGGTGGGTGTAAACATAGGGATAGACCAAGATTTCGGTCAGGCGGTCGTAGTACCCCAGGTCCAGGTGCAAAATCAGCCGTACGGCCGAGGCGCCGATGACCACCCGATGCTCGTCGCTAATCTCCAAGCCTCCGGCCCCGATGAAGTACTTCTCCCAGATGAAGACCTTGAGTAGTTCGTGGAAGCGATCAAGGTATTCGGGGGCCAGGTGCTGGTAAAAGGGTACTTTGGATTTCAGGATGGCGAGCCAATGCTCGGGCATTGGTTTTTTTGCGAGTCGACGGCGGCGCCAGGATCGAAAGAGTCCAAACATGGAAGAAACTTAGCAGACAGGGTGATGGACGTCTAGCGGACTCGTTGCCAAGGCTTGATGGAGTTGTTAGATTGGGGCCCAGGGGTCACTGGAGGAACGCGCCATGGGTGCGATGAAGATTGGCTTGGCGTCAGCAGGGCTGGTCATGGTTTTGGCGGCCTGCGGTTCAGATGTTGCTCGGACCACCGGCAACATCACCGGCTATTTCCGGCACAGCGGTGGCTGGCCCGCCGAGGGCAGTATGTTGCTTACACTTTTCGAGGTGAATCCCTGGGATCCGGACTTCGTGCCCGGCCCGCCGGCAGCGTTCCATGTGCTGCAGCCGCCCTCGGGCGATTTGGTGGATTTCGCCATCGAGGATCCGGGTGTGCCTTTTGGCACATACAAGGGTCTGGTGGTGGCTTGGCAGGACCCGGCACCTCCGGACCAGTCCCAGCATATGCTGCCCGTGCTGGTTTACGGCACCAGCCTGGATAACTTGTCGGGGGCCAGCCCCATCGTTTTGACCGTGGAGCAGCCTGATGTTTTGGACTTGGAACTACCCTCCATAGAGCTCTACAGCGCCTCCGAGGACATGCGCGCTGCCTTCGCCGTCGAGTATTGATGCCGACTTTCCTTCCATTTTGTCGCGGCTTGGCCGCCTGTCTTTTGCTTTCGTGTTTTGTCGTCAGCTTCGGCTTGCGGACAGCCAAGGCCGGGGAGGGTGAGCAGACAGAGGCAGGAACAGAAGAAGAAGAAAGAGAAAAAGAGAAGAGGGCCGAAGAAAAGTCCGAATGGAAAGACCGCATCTGGGCCGAGGAGGACGTGATCGCATCGGATGCGGTGAAGGTTGTGGTTACGGCTGAGCGTTCGGCCCAGCATGCCGATGACACGGCAGCGGCCGTGGGGGTGGTGGACGCGCAGCGTATCGAGGACTCCAATCCGGCGGACGTGACCGACGCCATGGATGGTGTGGCGGGTGTGGACGTTCAGCGCATGAGCCCGGGCGGCTACGGCAGCAACGTGAGTATTCGAGGTTCTTCCGATTTCAAACCTGGGGGTTTCGGCAATCGGGTGCTGGTGCTCCTGGACGGTCGCGTCATCAATAACCCCGACACCCACGGCGTGGACTGGTCGGCTCTGCCGCTGTTCGACTTGAGTCGAATGGAAATTTTGCGTGGGCCGGCCTCGGCGCTTTACGGCTCAACGGCCGTAGGCGGGGTGGTGCAACTTTTCGGGCGACCCGCCCAGAAGCAGGCGGATTTGCTCATGGAGCAGTGCTTTTCGGGTCTCAAGGGCAATCGCCGGCGTCTGGCCGGCAGCCTGTCGAACCGAGGCGAGGACTGGGGCTTTCGCATGAGCGGTTGGTGGCAGCGCTATGATGGCCTGGTGCCGGCTGGTGAGGATGAATACCGTCATAACTCAGACAGCGAGCGTCATGGCACACGCCTGGTCGGGCATCTGGATCTGGATCGCTATCACCGCGTAGAGGCGGACCTGAGCCTGATGCACAGCGCCGGCGGCAATCCGGGATTTGAGGGGACTTCGCTTCCAAGCCGCTCTCGGCGTTTTGAGCGCCTCACCTTGGGCGGGCGTTTGGGCCATACCTACAACAACCGGGCTGGTCTGCGTTGGAACACGGACTTGAGCTGGACTCGCTACTCGGCCCAGGTGGCAGATCCGGACGGCTCCAACCCCAATGTCTACGACACGGATCGTTTGGGCCTGCGTTCCTTGGCCTCGTTTTTTCTTTTTGATCGGCTTTTCAATACGGCCGGTGCCGAGTTGGAGTACCAGCGGGTCATTGGAGACGTTTACGAGCTGGGTGTCGGTAGCTACGATTTGGCCAACGCAGCTCTTTTTGCGCAGAGTCAGCTGAATCTGGGCCTGGGCTTTGAACTGACCGGGGGCTTGCGTCTGGATGCCTACTGGTACTCGACCCATCAGCAGTACCTGTCGTTTAGTCCCAAGTTGCGATTGGCCTGGCGACCCGACAAGCAAACCGTGGTCTGGATGGCCGCCAACCGGGGTTTCCGCGCGCCCAGCATCGGAGAACTCTATCTTCGCTACGAAACCAGCTTTGGGCTGGATTTTCAGGGCAATCCCAATTTGTCACCGGAGGTGCTCTGGGCCTTTGAGGTTGGTGGGCGGCGCAGCTTTCTCGACGGGCGATTGAGTTTTGAGTTGGTGGGTTTCTGGAACGAGGGCACGGACACCATCGACTTCGACTATCGCAGCTTGCCGGTCTCGGCCATGAATCTGGCCGGCTCCCGGGTGCTGGGCGCCGAACTGTCGGCCAGGGTCTTGCTCTTTTCTCATCTGCGTTTCTGGGCAAGCGCCACCTTCATGGACGCTCGCAACTCAGCCGATGACAGTCGCTTACTATACCAGCCTCTCTGGAAGACGGCCGCCGCGCTTACTCTTTTCGGCTGGTGGGATCTCAGCTTGACCTTCAAGGTGCAGGCCGTGGGTGAGCGGGACTATGATGATTTTTTGGATGCCGAGTTGCTCGACATCCCCCGGCGTAGTCTGGAAGGCTATTGGCTCGCCGACGCCAAGCTGCTTTGGCAAAGTCCTTGGCATGTGGCTTTTGCCTTGGGGGTGCGGAATCTCTTTGAGGCCGAGTATTTCATCGTGCAGGACTATCCCCCGGCTGGCCGAACCTGGACCCTGGAGGCTCGGCTACGCTTCGATTGACGGCATCGACGCATTCCGTCCACAAAGCGTTGCCCATCAGGCTTGAGGAAAGCACACCGAAGGCAGCCAGGCCCTGGGCTCGATTTTTTTGTGTTTGCAGATGGCTCAGCTGTTCAGCATGGTTTTGAGCACTCAAGGCACCGAGCATACGGAGGCGGCCCAGGCGCGTTGCTTCATTCGCGTTATGGCCGGCCGTGCCCAGATTGTAAGCCACCGAAGCGCCGATCAACAAGGGGCCACCGAAGAATGCTCCTACGTCCAATAGCAAAGAACCCACCATTTTCAACCCGTGATCGTAGGAGCGATAGCGTCGGTGATCGGCCTGGCGTTCGGTCAGAGCCTGGGCGAGGCTGCTATCGGCGGGCAAGGTTGCGAGCAAACCCTGTGCAAGCTCGGGGCAAAGGTCCAAGGCCTGCATGCCTTGGCCTGGCGAGGGTTTGGCGAGTTGGTTGGCCAACATGTCGAGTTGATTGGCGGTCTTGCGCATCGCTGTCATGATTTCTTGCAGGCAGACGGTGCTTTGGGGCAGAGCAGCCCGCCGGCCCGCGCCCAACTGTTTGATGAGGTTTTCGGGGCTGTTCTTGAGGCGAATCGTCAAGCCGTTTGCCAGTTCGTCATCGTTTAGCCAGGAGGAGAGCACAGCCTCTAAGCTCCTGGCGTCAAGCTGGGATGCCTCGAGAAGACGTGTCAGGCAGGAACTCTCGTTGGCTCCCAATTGGCGAAAATCGACGGCTACCTGGCGCAAGGCCTTGGATGCGACTTGGCCCATTTTGGCGTCCATTTGATGCAGCATGCCTGCCTCCAGGCTGCGTTGCGTCACGTCGGCTCGTTGTCGGATTTGTTCGGGATTCAGGTCTTTTCGATTTTTGGCCAGGTGTTGCCGCAGGCCCTTGTTGAGTTTGTCCCGAGGCATGGCGGACAGTTCGGTCAATTGCTTGTTGTCCAATTTATGGCGGACATGAAGGGCCCCCATTCCCTCTCCCGCATCCGGGCCATGAGCCCAATATGGGTCTGACGCTACTTCAGCCAAAGTCGATCGAATTTGCATGTGTCCTCCTGTTCTTGTCTTGGCCCCTGCATAAAGCAAAGCCCATGCCAAAAACTATCTACTTGATATCCTTGGAGGGGTTTGGAGAGTCTGCGCAATATACGGACAGGGTGTCCGAAATTTATGGCTTGGCGAGGACGCCGTAGGCCTGAGTGTAGTCTGTCTGGGGGCCGTCGATTCGCAAGTTGATTTTTCCATCGATGCCGATGCGAATCAGGGTGGGCAGCATGGCGATGCCATAGTGGCGATCGGCTTCCATGAACAGATCCACAGCCATGGGGCCGGGCCAGATGTTTTGGTGTATGCGGGCAAGCTCTGCTGAAAAATCCTTGGTTTTCCGCACGGCGGTGAAGAGCTCCATGGTGTCCACCAGCATGCAGTCCGTGCCTTCGCCCGCGGCCTTGCAGGCCTGTGCAAAGGCGGCAAGCATTTTGTCCCCGTTTTCGGCGAAGGTACCCCAAAAAAGGATAGCGGTGGGCTTGGTGGGTTTTTCCAGGATCTGAATCGTTTCTTGGGCATAGCCGGGCAAGTTCATGGCCTTGGCCGGCTCGCCTTCGTTACGGCGCTTGGGCTTGGCCGGGTTGCGAACCCGGCTGACCAAAAAGCCATTGAAGCTGTCGCCGGAGAGCATGAGCCAACCCGGGGGGTTCTGTTCCATGGGCAATGTTTCGATACTTTTGTCTCGGCGTACTTCGAAGAAGATTTTTTGTTTGCCTGCCTTGATTAAGGCTTTGGCCAAATCGTCCTCGCCGCCAAAGTCCTTGCCGTCGGCAGCCAAGAGCCTGTCGCCGGATTTGAAACCCGCCTTGGCCGCCGGGCCGCCGGGGCGCACCAGGACAAGCCGTAGCTCGTCCAGGTTCATGTTGAGCATCGGGCCCTTGTTTTGAGGCTTGGTGCCTGTGGGCACGGCCGTGATGGAGTCGCGGGCGGATGCGGGCTCTTGAGTCGAGTCGGGCTTGGGTTGGTCCAGGGGCGTTTTTTCTTTTTCGCCAGGACATGCACAGAGGGTCAGGGACAAGAGCAGCAAGCCGGTCAGGGTCAGACCGCGGAAGTCCTTTGCTTGGTATCTATGTGGGTTCATGATTTCTTCCTATCACGCCGAGCCGGATTCGTGTCAACTTCGAAGAACTGGAAGGTGGAAGCATGACGCGGGAGCTGTTGGAAAAACACCGATGGTTGGTCATCCCCGGCTGTGTGCTGGTGCAACTGGCCCTGGGGGCGGTCTATTCGTGGAGTGTTTTCACGGGTCGACTCAAGGACGATTTTGGATTCACGGCGGCCCAGACCCAATGGATTTTCGGTGCCTTGCTGGTGACCAATGCCCTGGTGCAACTAGGGGCCGGGCGTTTACAAAAACGTTTCAGTCCGCGATTGGTGGCCATGGCCGGCGCTTTGCTCTTTGCATCGGCCTTTTTGTTGGCCGGTATTTTCGGGCAGAGTTTTTGGGGTCAGTTTTTGTGCATCGGTCTTTTGGGTGGGGCTGGCATGGGGCTGGCCTATGTCATGCCGATCGCCGTGGGCATGCGTTGGTATCCGGAGCGCAAGGGCTTAATCACGGGTCTGGCCGTGTCGGGTTTTGGTCTTGGCGCGCTTGGATGGATTAAACTTGCCGAGGAGTGGGGTGGCCTCCTGGAGGCCCACGGGGTCCTGGGCACCTTTCGGATTTTCGGGGTTTTGTTTCTCGGCATGATGTTTTTGGGAAGTCTGGTCTTGGTCTATCCGGATGAAGGCCGAAAAATCTCGCCTTCGGCAAGCCGGACCGTGGATCCGGGATTGGGACCTTGGGCCATGCTCCGTCGACCGGCCTTTTACGCCCTTTGGTTTTCCTATTTGTTTTCGGCCATGGCCGGACTCATGCTCATCGGCGTCAACAAGCTTTTTGGCCGTGACGTGTTGTTGGCCTCCGGTGCTTTTCCCGACATCGAATCCGCATCTTTGGCGGCTTCCGGCGCATTTGCCCTGGCTTTCGTTTTGGCCAACGGCTTCGGTCGCATCCTTTGGGGCCTGGTGGCGGACCGATTGGGATGGAGACCGGCCGCTTTGGTGATGACCGGCTCCCAGGCGGGGCTGATGCTGGCTATTTATTTTGCGGGTGGCGATCTTTTTTTCTTCACCCTCTTGCTGGGCTGGGCAGGCTTCAACTTCGGTGGCAACTTCGCGCTTTTTCCCGTGGCGGCGGGCGAATTGTTTGGCCAAGAGCGCTTCGCGGAGAACTATCCTTTCGTCAATCTGGCCTACGGAGTCGGAGGCGTGGCCGGTCCCTTGATGGCAGGATTGTTCAAGGATTTTGGGGCGGATCAAGGGGTCTCGGCCTGGCTGGGTGCTTTTGTTGTGGCCGCGGGCCTTTGCTTGCTTGCTTGCCTTATTCTGGCCTTCGGTTTGAGGACCCTT
>JAUVAM010000641.1 GCA_030591745.1 Deltaproteobacteria bacterium | reverse complement strand
GCTTTCAGCGTTTGAATCCGACTATGCTGGGCCAAGAATCAGACTGGGCTCGTTGGACCCCCTTACAAAAACTGGCCTGGACCTGGAACGACATGAACGCTCGACTCTTGCGTCTGCACAAGGACCGGCCAAAAGACTGTCGCTTGTACCGCTTCGAGGACCTGTTCGAAGACAGGGATAAGAAAACCCTGGATGAGTTTTTTGATTTTGTATCTTGGGGTCGGGCCGACTCGGAGGCTCGACAGGCCTTGGAAAAGGCCTTGGGCCAGAAGGTCAACGTCCGCAAGGCCGATGGACCTCGTCTGTATGCGCGTTGGTCCGGCGAAGAGAAGAACTGGCTGAAAACCGTCTGTGGTGAGCTTGCGGAAGAGTTGGGCTATCGCTTGGCCTGAGGCGTTTTCTCTGCTTGGACCTTGCCTTTGACCAGTGGCAAAACTTGGACTTCGGCGGATCGGGTGCGGCAGGTTTTTCCCGGGGCGCAGCGCACCGAGCCCGCGAAGTCGTGATCACTCATGTCCGCGTCCCAGACCTCGATGTCCAAGGTGCCTTCTTGCCAGACGGGGATGTCGCATTCGAAGCTGTCCTGACATCGGGCGGCCCGGTAGCTGTCTTTGCCCACCACCACGTAGGGATCGGGTTCGCCTTCCAGGGTGTCCCAGGCTTTGCCATTGGCCTTGCTGTCATTGAAGCGGATGCGCACCAACTGCCGAGCGGAAACCCGTGAGGGTTCGGGCACAAGTTGATCCAGAAGTCGTCGACCGAGGATTCGATTTTCCACCTCGGCTTCCACGTGCCAATCTCCCTGGCCGGCCCAAACGGTGCCGGCCTCTTCGTTTTCCTGAACCTTGACCTCGCCTTCGGCATCGGCCGCGCCCAACTCGACGAACACCCGGCCCGCGATTTCTTCGTTGCCAAAGGGGCAGCGGATGATTCGTTTGGTGTCGCTGTTGCCGTCGCTGTTGCAGCCGCCGGTTTGAAAGCCCTGCTGTCGCAGCTGCTGGCGGATTTGCATGGCATCCATGGGGTGGCTGGTCAGGAGGTCTTCAACAAGGGGCTGGGCTGCCTTGGCGGCGAAGAAGCGCAGATGGCATACGAGGTGGTGGTCTTGCGCCACGATGGCGCCTTCATTGGCCAGGGTGCCGGCGTTTTGTACGGCATCCGCCGCGTCCTGTTCTTCGGCCAGGCTCAGGCTCACCCAATGTCCATCCTTGACGTAAAGGCAGGAAAAGATCTCGCCGGCCTCGCGCGCTTTTTTCGTCCGGCAGGTTTTTTCTTCGTATCCCAATTGTTTCATGCGAAGGCCGGCCTCCGTTTGATCCAGACCTCGCAGGGAGGCATCCAGGACTTCGTCGGCGCTGTAGCGCAGGTTGGTTCCTTCTTGCCCCTTGGAGAGGATGGAAAAAGCCTCGCCCAGCTTGCTGCTTTCGCCCATGCCGGGGCATGAGCAAAAACCCAAACAGCCGCTGGAGCCCAGGGCGCCAAGAAAAAGAAAGACCATCGTTCGTTTGCGGAAATCCATGGAATGCAAGCTCCTAGGGGTCGACAAGGACGGCCCTGACCGGCGAGGCCTCGGTGCCGACCAAACGCAGCGGCAGGCAGATGAGCCGGTATGCACCAGGCTTGACCTCGGCCAGGTTGAGTCCTTCGAGTATTAATATGTCGGCCGCAAGCAGTTTGTTGTGCACGGGAAAACGACCGTCTTTGCAGTTTTCCACCGAGATGGCGTCGATGCCCAGCAGGCCGAGTTTTTGCTCTACGCACCAGTCGGCGGCGCTTTCGTCAAGCCCGATAAAGTTGGAATCGAAGCGCCCGGAAGTCGCTCGACCCGTCTTCGAGTTTTCGGTCATCACGAGCAAGGCCTGCCCTGGCTGAACCAGGCAATCGACCAGGTTCTCGGCCCTCACCGGGCCGGGGCCGAATTTTTCGACGAGCAAGCAGTTGACGATAAAGCGCTCCGGACCATAGGCATCAAGGGTCTTGCCGCCCGGGATGAAGTGAGCCGGGGCATCCAGATGGCTACCGGCATGAGCACCCATGCTCAGATGACTCAATTCAGCCGACGCGCCATCAGCCAAGGTCTGCACTCTTTTCACCTCGAAGGGCGGATCGCCGGGAAAGTCGATGTGCTCCACGCCGAGCCGGACCGAGATGTCGATGGGGTTTTTCATGGGGCAAGGCTATCACGGAGCGATCCGCGCGGCAGCGATTTTTGACACAATAGTTATTTTGTATACAATAACTATTGTTACCAAAATAGAGGTGCCTGATGAAAGAGACCCAAGCCATTGAAATCGTAGAGCAGGCCCTGAATCACTGCCTGCCGGATTTTGTCGTCCAGAGAGAAGTACGCTTGGACGAGGGGGGGACGGGTCTTTTTCTTGAGCATGAAGACAGACGGCTGGTGATGGAAATCAAGGCTGTATCCTCTTTTGGTATCCAGGATTTGATCGCCCGACTCTCCGTGGC
>JAUVAM010000588.1 GCA_030591745.1 Deltaproteobacteria bacterium | reverse complement strand
GTTGGTCTTGGACGAAAACCGGCGGGTGCTACTGGCTCATTATGGCAAGAGCATGTCGGACATACCCTCCGAGGACAAGGTGCTCCAGGCCTTGGGGCAGGCGGGAAAGGGAGAAAAGAAATGAAGACATGCCTGGTTGCGTGTTTGTGGGTCGCGCTCTTGGCCTGTGACTCGGGTTCGATTTTGCAGGACGCGGGCGAAGACGCCATGACCCAGGAGGATGCAGGTGAGGACGCCGGCCAGGATGCGGGTGAAGACGCGGGTGAAGATGCCGGTATCGACGCGGGCGAAGATGCAGGCGAAGATGCGGGCGGCGGCGATCCGGGACTGCCTCTTTGTGGCGAGATCGTCACCTTTGAAACTGACAAGACGCCCATGCAGGAAATCCACGTGGCGACGGAGGGGAACGACGGAACGGGCGACGGCAGCTCGGGCAGTCCCTACGCAAGCCTTGGGCGCGCCTTGCAGGACGTGCAGCCCGGTTCGGCGGTGCGTTTGCACGCCGGCACATACGCAGGCGGCATGTCGGTGGAGAATCTTGCCGGCACGGCCGAGGCGCCCATTTGGATCGGCGGCGCGCCGGGCGAGGCCAAGCCGCTCATCGAAGGTGGCAACGGGGCCATTCAGTTGTCCCGGGTGCGCTACCTGGTGCTGCACGATTTGGAGGCCCGCGGGCAGAGTCAAAACGGCATCAATTGCGATGACGGTGGTGACGTGGATGATCCGGAGGCCACGCGTTTTGTGGTTTTTCGAGGCCTGGACATCCACGACGTGGGCGGTACGGGCAACGAGGACTGTCTGAAGCTGAGCGGCGTGAATGATTTTTTTGTGCTGGATTCTTTCTTCGCTCGCTGCGGAGGCGACATGAGCGGCAGTGGCGTGGATTGCGTGGGTTGCCACCGGGCCCTGGTGGCCCGCTGTCGTTTCGAGCAGAATTCAGGAAACGCGGTACAAGCCAAGGGCGGCACCACGGACATGGAGATTCGTGGCTGCACGATGATCGATCCTGGTGAGAGAGGCGTGAACCTGGGCGGCTCCACGGGCGATGCCTACTTCCGGCCGCCTTTGTCGGAGACAGAGCCCAACGCGGAGGCCAGGCGCATTCTTGTGGTCAACAATTTGATTGTTGACGCGACGGCCGCCGTGGCCTTCGTGGGATGCGTGGACTGCCTGGCGGCAAACAACACCATCGTCAATCCGGAAAACTGGGTGGCTCGCATTCTGCAAGAGACCTCATCGGACGAGACCTATATCTTCGAGCCGGCGTCGAGGGGGCGTTTCATTAACAATCTGGTTTGGTTCGATTCTTCACAACTGCGTACCTTCATCAACGTGGGTTCCGATACGGCGCCCGAGACTTTTACCTTCGCCAACAACCTCTGGTACGCCCACGACGCACCCGGGGCCTCGACCCCCAGTCTGCCCGTCACCGAGAGCGACGGCGTCATCGGTCAGAATCCGATGTTTAGCGCGGAGGCTGCCGGTGAGTACCAACCCGAGTCTGGCAGTCCGGCCTGTGGTGCTGGTTTGAGTCTGGAGGAGGTACTTGACGACTTGGCCCTGAACTGTCGCGCCGCCATTCCTGCTATCGGCGCCCTGGAATGTCTCTGACTTGAATTTTACGATTCGTTTGTGGCTGGTGACGGGGGCTGCTCGCCAAATCCCTTGAGCAGCAGGAACACGGCCAAAAGACTGAGTCCCGTGATGCCGTCGCGGACCAGGCCAGCCGTGGCCAGGGTGTCTAAGAGGGGGGCACCCACCGGACGCAGGAGCAAGAAATAGCTCATCCACATGTAAACCAGGGCACCGAAATGCAAGAAACAGCGCAGGCGAACGATTTCGATCGCCCAATTTACCTTCAAGGTCAGGCCCACGATCAAGAATGCATCCATGCCGATCCATACCCAGCTCATGGTGGTCGGCATGAAGGCCACGCCGAAGACTTCGTCGACCAGGGAAAAGCCGATGATGCCCAGCACGTCGACCCAGGCCAGGAGCGCGATAGCGCCAAACAGGCGGACCCGGCTTTGCGAGGGTTGTTGAGAAGCCATGTCCTCGGTATACCCCGAGGGCAGGTGATGGGGCAAGGCCGGTCTTGCATGCGGGGTGGCTTGGTGTTCTATTTAGCGCGCCGTAATAACGCAAAGTGCATGAGGCCAATGCCATGAGCCCAAAACGAACCAATGATTTTGCCGGAAGACACTTGATCGTGGATGCGTCGACGTACAATCGGCGCAACCTGACCTCCACCGACACGATCTTTTCGCTCTTTGAGGCCATCGCCCGCAATCTGGACATGACCCTGGTGATACCGCCCATCGTTTGCCGCTACCCATTCGCCAACAACGAGCTGGAAGTCTTCTGCGGCGACATCGAAGAGGAACTCCACCGCATAGCCAAAGAGGCGGGTGAAGAGCTGCGCCTGCGCCCCATCGAGGTCATGAAGCGATATTTGAAAAAGAGGCAGGCTGAAGACAGCGGCGTGACCGGCATCAGCATTTGGGCCGAGAGTCACTCCGCCATTCACACCTGGGACGAAGACAACTATTTCAGCTTCGACGCCTTCAGCTGCAAGGACTACGATCCTTCCGACGCCATCCGGCTGCTGATGACCACATTTGATGTGGAGGTTCTAAACTGCGTGGACTTGTTGCGCAGCAAGCGATCCTTACCCAAGATTACCCACTTCCAAATCGACGATTCCTGGAACGTGCTGATCGACGGAAAAATCGTGGGGGATTTGGACGGCTACGACTTCGATACCTGAGGGACGAATCGCGGGGGTGTACGCGCTTGGGGGGTGAACCCTTATGGCGCGCTGGTTTTTCTCTGGTCGGTTTGTTGCGCCGGTTTTTGTTGACTGGTGGCGGTGGGTTTTTTTACCGCGTTGTGCAGAAAGACCCGGAGTCGATCGTTTTGATGGCCTTCGCCGTCGTAGAACATGCCGACCACGGGGATGCCCAGCTCGGGGCCGAGCTTGCGGAAGATGGCCGTGGTCAGGGTGCCGGGCATGCAGCCGAAGGGTGCGCAGTTGACAACCATGGAGGCACCTTGCTCCGCGAACTTGACGGTGCGGCCCACCGTCAAGATGGCCTCGCCTTCGAAGTTGGTGGGCATAAATTGGGCACCGATTTTGATGACGTCGTGCACTTCCGGCTCTTGTCGATCGGCCAGGAAGGGACCTGCGGCTTCGGCCATTTTGTGTTCCTGGC
>JAUVAM010000126.1 GCA_030591745.1 Deltaproteobacteria bacterium | reverse complement strand
GGTGGGCACCCGTCAATTCGCGGCCCTAAGTCAGGTTTTGGAGTCCCTACTTTTGCAAAGCCAGGAACAAGGTGCCCAAACCCCTGAGACACGTCGCCAGCAGGGCAAGGCAACGGTAGCCAACCTGCGCGTGGAAGCCAAAGAAGAAAATCATTTGCTCGTTTTTCGTATCGAAAATGATGGCCAAACCAGCAGCGCGGGACCCAAGCTAACGACGGAAACCATCCAAGCATTGAGCGACTTACGAGCTCGGCTGTGGCACCTTGACGGCAATCGTCTCCTGCTGAAAATGCCTGTTTGGCTGGGCAGTTTCGAGGCCTTGCCCGTTGCCACCGAGCTGGGTTTGATCTGGGTTCCTCTGTTCGCGGTTGAACGCATTTTGGGCCCGGATGATCAGGTCGAGGCAGAGTCCATCGTCTTAGAGCGGCGCGAGGCAAGCGAGCCTTTCGACAGTCAGGGTGCGGCCTTGCTGTGCCGCCTGGGTCCATGGCGCGGTGTACTGCATGCCAGACCCCAGGGCCAGGCCAACCGCATCGTACCGCGACCTGCTGAAGCCGGCGATCCCACTTGGGTTCTGGGAAGGACCGCCAACGAGGAACCCATCTTTCATCCCCTGGCTTTCGTTGATGGGCCGAAGGAGCATACGAGCATTTTTCCTTGAAACTATATAAACTTGCGAAGCAGCGATTGGCGCTATAGCTTGAGGAAATGCCACAATCGTGCCGACAGGGAAACAAACAACATGCCTAAAAGCTCACCCCAAAAATCAAGATCATGCCCGGTAAGGAAGACCGCCTTGATCGCCTGGATCATCCTGATGTGGATAGCGCCTGGCGCTTGGGCCGACCAGGACCGGGTGGCATGGATGGCCAAGCGCCTGGTCGAGCATCAAGATATCTCAGACTATGAAAGGGCGCTCAAGCGTTTTGTGAGCATTTCGGATCCACGGGTTTTGCCGGCCCTGTTGAAACTGGCTGATGGAGATCAAGCCGAGGCCAGGGCCGAGGCGGCTGGCGTCTTGTGGCATTACAACAACAAGGAAGTCCGGGAAAAATTGGTCGAATTGACCTCGGATCCGCTTCCAACAGTCCGCCTCGAAGCCGCCAAGAGCTTGGGGCTGATGAACTATTCCGCATCTTTGAAAATCATCATCGAGGAATTGGATCACAAAGAAGAAGGCATTCGAAAACGCGCTTGGCGTGCCCTTGGAGAAACAAAAAAGGAAGTAGCCAGCAAACACTGGACTCAGGTCACAAAAAAGGCCCGATCATCACTGGACAAAGTTTGGCAGGCCTACGCTGGCCGAAACCTAGGCTTGGAGCCAACCGACAATCTGGCCAAACTGCGAACCATCATCTTGGCCATTCCCAAAAAAGCAAGGTTGCTCAGAAAAACCGATCCGGAACAAGATGATCTCCGCCGGGCCATGGGCCTGGCTCGAAATGGCCTGGCACTCAGGCTGGAAGCAGCGGAAGCCCTGAGTCGACTGGGTGACGAGGCTTCCCTGGCAGTGCTGGTGGAGGCCACGGGAGACAGGGCCTCCTTCTCTCACTCCAGGGGTGCATGGGCCTTATTGCGCCGCCATGGGGACGAAGCCGCGGCAGCATGTGCCAAGGGCTTGAATCACGATCAGGTCCTGGTTCGCCTGGGAGCAGCCCAGACCGCGGCTCGATTGAAAATCCGACATGACGCTTCCCGACACGTGCTGGCTCAAGCGCTGGGCGAAGCCACGCGGGGAGGATCCCGCCTGGTCCGTCAGGCCGCCATGCGGGCCATTGCCGTCCAAAAGATGAAAGACCAATCGGAAGCTGTTCTGAATGCATTGAATCACTCAGACGCGCACACCCGTATGACGGCCGCCAACACCCTGGGACAGTTGGGTCAAACACACATCGTCAAACAATTGCTCAAGCGCCTGGGTACCGAAAACAGCCGCGTGGCCCGCCGGGGTCTCTATCAGGGATTGACGATGCTGCGTGCCCCCGGCATGGTCCGACCCCTCTTCCACCAGCTCAAACTACTTTTCCGCGAGAGCCGTCAAAACAGCCGGGCCGTGCCAGAGATGGACTTATGCATCAAGGCGCTGGCCTCTACAGGAGAACCAGCCGCCAAACGAATGCTCAAGTTATTGAAAAAAGCCAAGGGAAAAAAACGCGACTTGCTTCTTGAGGTTCTGGCCCACACCGGCTGCGAAAGCGCTCTGAGCTATTTCTTAGACAGCCTGCGCGATGCCCCTCCCCTTCCGGATGGACCGGCGGTGCGTTTTTTCGACAGCCTGGGCAGCAGCTACACGCCCCGAATCGAGGCCTTGATTCGCTCCGAATCGGCCATGTGGATTCGGGTCATCCTGGCCAGGGCCTTGTACCGACTTGGAAAACGTTCTTATGGTCGTGGCATCCTCTGGGGCCTGCAAACCGAGGATCCTTACATCAACAAATTGGCAGCTGCCCAGGCTTGGCAACTCAAAATGCCATCCGGCATTCGACCCCTGATTGGTCTCCTGGAAGCTGACGACTCCCGGACGGCTTGGTTTGCCGCCCGCGCTTTGCTGAGTTACGACTCGGCACGGGCCACCAATGCCTTGTTGCGAGGGATCGGATCCCGTTCCTTGAGACGCCGAACCAAGCTCCCCCTCCTGGCATTTTGGGAGGGCGCAAGCTCAGCCAAACGGCCCTATGCCAAGGAAGTGGACGGAGAACGAATCTGGGTTTTGTTCGCCGAGGATCGCCTGGGCAACCCCATGGACTTGTTTTTGACTTGGTCGGAAGATGGTCGAACTTGGCGCGAACCCGTCTTTACCGGCCTGACCAGCTTTTCCGATCCGGACAGTCAGGTCCCCCCGCCGACCTTCTCCTTGAAAGTTGAAGGCCGGCAGATCACCATCGCTTTGACCCGTACCTTTGCGCGCTCAGCGAACCCGCAAAACCCCAAATTCAAAACCTTGCAACGCTTGCACAAGCACAAATTGAAGGAGCTTTTTCGCGACCGGGACAAAGACGGCATGACAGACTTGGAAGAGAAAGCTCTCTGGACCCGGGTTGATCGCGAAGACACGGATGGAGACGACCTGAACGACGGCAGAGACGCCAACCCCATGGCGCGACCACCACGCCTGGATCGCAACAAAGAGGTCCTCCAGGTGCTGGCCTTCAGTACGGCCGCCATGATCAAGCAGGCCCTGCCGAAAGACGCCCGCCGGCTGGTGGTCATTCAGAAGCAAGGCCGACGGATACCCGAGTTGGCCACTTTCCCGGGCCTGGTCCTTCACTTGAGCAAAAAACAAGCCGACGAGATGTGGAAAAACACGGGGGCAAGCTATCCCCGCGTGAGCTTCGGTGCCACGAACATCGAGGCGGACAAACAGCGCGCAAGCCAAGAAATGTTCATCGAACGCGATCCGGCCAACCGCACTGAAATCGAGATTCGCTTCGCCAAACGCGGTGACGTCTGGACCGTGATCGGCTATCGTGAGTTGGATTAAGTGAAAACGCTCCTAACCGTAAACCCTCACAGTGCGAACGGGTCCACGGGACGGGACTGGCCCAAGATACGCGAGGGCCTAATTCAAAACATCGGCGAGTTCGACGAGGCCTTCACCAAGGCGCCCGACGACGCAACCCAAATCGTGCGTACGGCCCTGCAATCGGGCACCGAACGCATCATCTGCGTTGGGGGTGACGGGACCAGCAACGAAATAGTCAACGGCTTCTTCTCAAAGGGTCAACCCATCAACCCAGAGGCCTGCCTGGGGCTGGTGCCGCGGGGCACGGGCGGCGATTTCCGCAAGACCTTTGGCCTCGGCAAAAAACCAGACGAGTATCTGCCCGTCTTGGCGGCGGGCAAAACCCAGAAGGTGGACGTGGGCCATACCCGCTTCGTCAATGCCGAGGGTCAAACCCAAGAACGCATGTTCATCAACATCACCAGTTTCGGCATCGGGGGCCTGGTAGACCTTCTGGTCAATCGGACCACCAAGGCCCTGGGCGGCAAGGCCTCTTTTTTCATGGGCACGGCTCGCGCCATCATCCGCTATCGCAACCAGACCATCCGCTTGAAAGTCGACGATCATTTTGACGAAGAAATCCGCATCAACAACGTAGCCGTGGCCAACGGGCAATACCACGGCGGCGGCATGTGGGTTGCGCCCAAAGCCGAGATCGACGATGGCCTCTTTGATGTCGTCATCTTTGGCGATTTAGGCAAATGGGAATTCATCACCAAGGGCACCCGCGTATACAAGGGAACCCACCTTGATCTGGCCAAGGTCCGCGCCCTGCGGGGCAAACGCATTGAAGCCACCAGCGACGAAGAAGTGCTCATCGACATGGACGGCGAACAACCCGGCCGCCTGCCCATCACCCTTGAAGTCCTGCCCAAGGCCATCAAACTCATCGTTCCATGAAAGCCATCAAGGGGAAGATCCAATGGAAAAACAGAACCGACGCGGCAAGCAAAAACTGTTGATTCTGCTGGCCGGGATCGCGTGCTTTTGTTGGGCCTGCGGCACCACAAACAACTTCTCCGGCACGGTGGAACTGCCGGAAGATGTGCAACCGGCCCCCAACACGCGCCTGCACGTGGCGGTCTTTCTGGACTCCGAAATGGACGAGGAGGACCTACCCACGGAGCAAGCTTCCTATCACATGCACGTGGTGGAAGACTCACCGGAGTTCCCCTACTACTTCTCCGAAATCACCAACCACAACCTGGGTGCCCCTTTTGCTTTCATCGCCTGGCTGGAAGAAGACCCTCAAGCCTGCCCAGAAGAAGACTGTCGAAAAATTCTTCCGGTCAAAGGAGATGCCTTCGGGGTACATCGTGCGTTGAATTCAGTCAACTACGGCTACCACGGGGACATCATCATCGACCGCGTCGTCCCATAAGCGAGCAGCACGATCTAACGATCAGGTCTCGAAGCAAAGGATCTCTGGGCCCTCGTCTTTGTTGTTGCCGTCGTTGCATTCGAAGATGTCGTTGTCCGGGTCCACCACGGCGTGAACCGTGATCAGCAGTGAGGGGAAATTTGCGAGGGTTACGGTGAAGGTGCTTGAAGTTCCTGGAGCCAGGATGCCTGGGAGCACATGATCCAGGATGGCGGTGCCGCCTTGATCGGGGTCACCGGCATAGTATCTGATCAGCACGTTTTCCGCCGGCAAAGAGCCATCATTGAATACCGTGGTTTCCAGGGTTGGACTGGGGCATAGGGTCATGTCGGCCTCGCCCAGTTCCACCCTGAGATCAGCCGCCTGCTCCGAGGGCTCAACAGGGGCTGATATCTGGTTGTTGTCTTCGTGGCATTCTCGCTCTTGCTCATCCGCATCCACGATGGCGATGACCGTGTCAGGCAAGACCCCCCGGCTGTTGTTGGCGGCGTCATAAGACACGTTGACGAAAATCGAAGCGCCAGGCATCAAGGGGTTTTGCAGCACATAAGTCAAGGGAACGCCGGCGGCGTCCAAGAGCGCCAAAATCTCTGGGGGGTCGCTCCATTGGCCCCGGAAAGCCACCACCAGGGAAGGCCCCACCAACAAGTCGCCCAGGTTCTCTATCTGAACCGTAATCTCCAGCAGGGAAGAAAGCTGTCCACAGGCGGCGTCGGGGGAAGAAAACTGCATGGCCGTCGGCGAGAGATCCGGGGCCGTGTTGTAGTTGCGCGGATTGGAGCGATAGGTGTTGTAGCGCCTGCCATTGTAAGTAAGCCAATTCTCAGGCTCCATCACGGGAATGCCGCCGTTTTCAAGCACATTGGTAACGTGGTAGGCATGCTGGTTCCAAACACGGCGTGCCGAAACCCAAAAGTCCCCGGCATCACCCCATACCTCAATGCCTGCGTTGTACTCCGAGTCCAAATTTTCCGAGCAAAAGCCCGACTCGTTGGAGGTGCCGAAAATGATCTCGGCGTTGCCGTCGTTGTCCACATCAGCCACCACCGGATACTCGATGCGCGTCCGACTCTCGGAAGGCTGGGTAAACAAAACATTGCCGTCAAGGCCATTATAAATTCGGAACCGGCACTCGTCGTTGTAAACCACCTCGGCCCCACCATCACCGTTAAAATCGAAAACCGAGGAGCCGGTCACCCGACTTGAACCGTCCTCCGTGCCACGCCTCCAGGCGTTGTGCAAGCACACACAGCTACCCACCGTCAGGTTGCAAACAGCCTCGCCCGCCAGGCAGTCCGCATCGCTCGAACAAGACGCCCCGGCCCCGGTGCGAGGCGGGTTGGCCCCAGGCGAGAGCACGTCATCATCCAACATGACCGTGTCCCAGGCAGGACAAGCCGCTGTTGGTTCCTGAAAGTCGTAAATGATGTAAGAACTCGAAAATGCCGTGCCCAATTCGGGAAAACCATCTCCATCGAAATCGTCCACGTTGGGGGCGCCACCTCTGGTCCCCGCCGCCAGGTTGATCTCTCTCAGCAAGACGCCACTGGCCCCATCCATGACCAGCAGGTAACCATCGGCGATGGTGAGCACCTCGGGCATGCCGTCTAAGGGATTGTCCGGACCCGGCGCAGCCCCTGCATCCGCGCCCAAAACATCGGCCACCGAGCAAAAACCCTCTCGCACGGGCACACCGCCCGCGTTGACCTGGTTGGCATCCCAAGCCACGAGCAACTGCCCGGCGCACCAGGCCACATGATCCGGATCGGTCTCGGTGCCGCTGCACTGGGCCCTTGAATCGACACCAGGCGGCGCTTCAGGCCAGCGATAGGCCACCGTGCCCGCGACGATCTCCTGTCGTGAGTCTCCAAGCAAATTGGCCACACAGGAAACCGGGCCCTGACCGTTCAGTCCATGGGTTTGATTGCCAACGAAGCGATCGAGTATCGACAGCGCGCCCTGGTCGTCCGCTTGCAGGGTAAACAGGTTGCGCCCAATGATGATCTCGGCAAAACCCTGGTTGTCCACATTGGCCAAGGCCACGGCGGGATTGGCTCCCCCCAGATTAAAAGACCCACTTCTGGACATACGCAGACCCTGGTTGTCGAAAATGACGATTCGATCGCCTTCATGGATGGCTACAATCTCCGGCACGCCGTCGTTGTCCAAATCGCCCACCGCCGGACTGGCCGTGGCATCCAAATCAGCGGTGGCCAGATCGCAAGCCATGTCCAAGGGGTCGCCCTCATGCCAGAGTGTCGTGCCGCAAACAGCGAAATAGTCATCACCTTTGTTGGGCCCGCCACCATGAATGGCCCGCAGTACGCCATTGGTGGTGTACTCGTGATTCCTGAAGCTCAAGAAAATGATTTCAGGAAAATCGCTCTCGTCGATCAAGCCGTCTCCATTGTCGTCGTCCAGATTGGCCACCAAAGGAGTCATCACCACCTGGGCAGATGCAGGAAAGGGGCTATCGACGGCCGTCGGATCCGTGGCGTCACCGCCCCAGATGATCTCGGGTGTGGGCAGAACCTCCGTAAAGGGCGCAGGGTCCAGTCGACAGACAGGCTGCCGGCCGGTGCCCACACAGCGTCCAGACTCGCAAACGGACCATGTCGGACAATCCCAGTCATCCTCACATGTACAAAAGGCCTGCCCGTTCGGGTCATCAACGCAGACGCTTTCGAAATAGGCCATGCTGCCGCAGGCAAACAGGGCCTCATAGCCACTGCCGTTTGAAGCACAAACTTCCACCACCTGGCCCTGACAACGGGCAAACCCAGCATCGCAAACATCGTCCGCGCACAGGTTCCCGTCGCAAAACTCCTCCGGCGCGCAATCGATGTCTTCCGTGCAGGAGATATCCACGCAGATCGCGCCGCCGCCCGGGGTCTCCTCGCATCGCTCGGTGGGACCACAATTCAATTCTTCGCAAGTATTGTTGACACAGATGCCCTGGCCGCTGCCGTCGTCTTCGCAGTGCTGGTCTTCCGGACAGTTCAAATTCGCGCAGGGGTCCACGGCCTCATCACCACCCGCATCCATTCCCTCGTCGCCGCCCGAGTCCCCATCCGACACGCCGCCATCTTCACCGCCCCCATCATCACCATCCAGGGTATCGCCCCCATCGTGCTCCGGGAAATCCGTGGCGTCATCTCCGCATCCCAGGAAAACCGATACTGATAAAGCCAAAAGAACGAGCAAGCAGATACGGAACATGCGCATGGCAATCTCCAATTCC
>JAUVAM010000492.1 GCA_030591745.1 Deltaproteobacteria bacterium | reverse complement strand
CACGGAACAGACCGCCGTCGAGGCCAGCCCGACAGAAGAGACCGAGCAGATCTCTCCGACCCCGGAGCCGGCCAAAGAAACCCTGGCCAGCGAAGACCCGTCGTCCCCAGCCGAAGTTGAGACGGAAAAGACGGAAGAACCGCCTCCCATTGAGGCTGCCCAAGACGAACCAAAAGTCGAAAGCGAAGAACCTGCCGGCTCTGGGGATATCCAGGAAGCCAAGGTTCCCGCCGACAAGGCCACGGCCGAGCAGACGCCCCAGAAAGAAGACGACAAGTCGGATTTCTATCGGGCCAAGATCATTCGCCGAGCCAGCCCACCGCCGGATGCCGGCAAGTACGCCAAAGCTGCCGCCTCGGCAACGGAGGCCGCCAAACCCACGGGCGTACGTGTGCTCAAGGTGGTACCCGGGAGGGAAGGCAGAGGTCATCAATTCATCGACTTGTCCAAACCGGACAAGCAGAAGAAGCGCACGCACGCCAACCGAGCTCAGCGGGCCGACTTCCGCGATGCCCTCTTCGACGCCTACACCCCCGGCTACACACCAGGCATGGGTCGTAGGCGCCGTATGAACCGAATGAGCCGCAGCAAATCGGGCCGCAAAACCAACGTCACCCTGCCGGCGGCCCACAAGCGCATCATCAAGATGGTAACCAGCACCATGGCGGCCAGCGAGTTGGCCCACGAGATGGGTGTAAAACTGCGCGAGGTCAACCTGAAGCTCCGGGACTTTGGCGTAGAGCTGCAAAACATGCGCGAAGATACGGCGGTCGACTTGGAAACAGCCACCGCCATCGCCCAAGAATTCAGCTACGAGATCCAGGATGCGGCGTTCAAGGAATCGGACATCATCGGAGACGCCATGCCTGACCAGGAAGACGACACCGTCGGCGAAGACCCCCGCCCGCCGGTGGTCACCGTCATGGGGCATGTCGATCACGGCAAGACCTCCATCTTAGATGCCATCCGCAAGACCAAGGTAACCGAAGGCGAAGCCGGTGGTATTACGCAGCACATCGGTGCCTACGAAGTCCAACTGGATTCGGGGACCATCACCTTCATCGACACCCCCGGCCACGAGGCCTTCAGCGCCATGCGTGCCCGAGGTGCCCAGATCACGGACCTCGTCATTCTGGTGGTGGCCGCCGACGATGGCATCATGCCCCAGACCATCGAAGCCATTAACCACGCCCAGGCAGCCGAAGTACCCATCTTGGTGGCGGTTAATAAAATCGATTTACCCAACGCCCAGCCCGACCGCATCGGGCAAGAGATGACCAAGCACGGCCTGGTGCCTGAGGCCTGGGGCGGAGACACCATCATCACCCAGGTATCGGCCAAGACCAAAGAAGGCTTAGACACCCTGCTCGAAAACATCTTAGTGCAGGCCGAAGTCTTGGAGCTCAAGGCCAAGGAAAAAACCAAAGCCACAGGCACAGTCATTGAAGCACGACTGGATCGAGGTCGCGGACCGGTGGCCACCTTGCTGGTGGAAAACGGCACCCTGAAAACAGGTGACACCGTCGTCGTGGGCACGTCGTACGGACGCCTGCGCATGATGTACGACCATGATGCCGAGATCATCAAGGCCCAGACCCCCGGGCGGCCGGTCCAGGTGCAAGGCCTGAACGAGGTCCCCTTGGCCGGCGAGAACTTCTACGTGGTCAAAAACGAGCGGGAAGCCAAAAAGCTGGTGGCCCACCGCCGAGATGAAGCCAAGGCAGCCAGATCGGGCCACACGGCACGACTGAGCCTGGAAGACTTCTACAAGCACCTGGCCGGCACAGAAAAACTAGAGCTGAATGTGCTCATCAAGGCGGACGTGCAGGGCACCGCCGAGGCCGTCAAGCAGGCAGTGGAAAAACTCTCCACCCCCAAGGTTGGCATCAACGTCATCCATCACGGCGTGGGCGCCATCTCCGAAACCGACGTCCACTTGGCCGCGGCTTCCGGCGGATTGCTGGTGGGCTTCAACATTCGCCCCGATCCCAACGCCAAGAAGCTGGCCGAAAAGGAAAAGGTTGACCTCAGGGTCTACAACATCATCTACGATTTGACCCAGGAGATCCGCCAGGCCCAGACCGGCCTGCTGCCGGCTACCACAAAAGAAAACGTCGTCGGCCGCGCCGAAGTCCGTGACCTTTTCGTGGTGCCCAAGATTGGCACCGTGGCAGGCGTTTCGGTGGTGGACGGCAAAATGCTGCGTAACGCACAGGTCCGCCTCTTGCGCGACAACGTGGAAGTCTTCTCCGGCAAGTTGAGGTCATTGAGGCGCTTCAAGGACGACGTACGCGAGGTAGCCCAGGGTTACGAATGCGGCATCGGCCTGGAGAACTACAATGACATCAAACGCGGCGACATCGTCGAGGCCTTCGTGCTGGAAGAAGAACGGCCCTCACTCTAGACGTTCTTGAGGGGGCGACACCATGGTCATCGGCGCAGTTCGCCTCACCTTACAGATCCCCGAATGCCACTCCCTGAAGGCTAAGCGACGGGTGGTCAAGCAACTCATCGAACGCACCCGAAACCGCCACAGCCTGGCCATCGCGGAAACAGGACTCTTGGACAGGCACGGCATGGCCGAAGTTGGCCTGGCGACCGTGGGCAACGACCGGCGCGTCATCAATTCGGTCTTGGACAAAGCGGTCGGCTACATCGAGTCTTTGGGTACCGCCTTCATCATCAACCAGGAGCTCGAACTGATTAACCTCTGACAGGAGCACCAAAGCCATGAAGTGCCCAAAATGCCACAAAGAAGAGATGCTTCGAGAAACTTACCAGGACATCGAGATTGATCGCTGCCCGGTCTGCAAGGGCATGTACCTGGATCGGGGCGAGCTGAAGGCCTTGCTGGCCAAAGGCCAAGGCAACATCGCCGACAACCTGAAGTTCTCCCCCACTTCGGATATTATGGACGCCTTGGACGCTTTCTGCTTCCGCTGCAACAAGAAAATGACGGCAGCCAAAGCCCCTGGCGACTTAGACGTAAACCTTTGCGAAAACTGCGGGGCTATTTTTCTGGACCAGGGCGAGCTGGCCACCCTGCAGCTTAATACCCAAAGAGATTAAGTCCCGCTAAAAACACCTTGCGGCGTTGACAGCCTCCCGCCCAGGCCCTAATATGCCGCCGTTATGGCGAGCATCCGTCAACAGCGAATTGCCGAGCAAATCCACGAAGAGATCAGTGCCCTGCTCATGCGGGGCCTGAAAGATCCGCGTATCGGCTTCGTGACCATCACCGGTGTGAAGGTCACCCCGGATCTAAGCCGTGCCTGGGTCTATTTCTCCACGACTGGCGGCGAGGCGATAGCCGAGCAGAGTTTAGAGGGCCTCAACAGCGCGGCCTCCTACGTGCGCAAAGTACTCGGCAAGCTCTTGCACCTCAAACACATCCCCGAATTCATCTTCAAGTATGACACCAGCCTGGACCGAGGGGATCGCATCGAGCGCATCTTGTCCGATGTACGTGAGCAAGAGGGCTGGGACGATCCGGCCCGCATCCGTGGCTCCGCCGACGAAGTGGCCCAGGCCCTGAGGAAACATCAACGTTTTTTGGTGACGGCCCATTTGAACCCGGACGGCGATGCCGTCGCTTCCGTTTTGGGACTGGGACGCATCCTCGAAAGCCTCGACAAAGAGGTGGTCCTCTACAATCCGGACCCGGTGCCCCACAACTATGCCTTCCTGCCCGGGGCCGATCAAATCAAGACCACACCGGGAGACGAGCCCTTCGACGCCACGGTCGTCTTAGATTGCAGCGAGCTGAGTCGGACCGGCCCCCTGCCCGCCAGAGCCATGCGAGGAGAACTCATCGGCATCGATCACCATTTGACCACCAAACCCTTGGGCACCGTGTATTACCAAAATCCGGGAGCCTCCTCCATCGGCGAAATGCTTTATGAAATCATGGGCCAGCTGGGCCTGAAATTGGACTTCGAACTGGCCCAGTGCATCTATACCTCCATCCT
>JAUVAM010000561.1 GCA_030591745.1 Deltaproteobacteria bacterium | reverse complement strand
GGATCGTTGGTCTTGGCCTTGATCTGGGCCGCCAAGAGGATCTCTTTTTCGTGGCGCATGGACTCTTCAAGCGCTTTGATCGACTTTTCTCGTCCCACAAACAAAGGCACCACCATATGCGGAAAGACAATGATATCCCGCAAAGGCAACAAGGGCATGGTGCGATTCGTGGGGATGGGCGGGGGCGCGCTTTTGGAGTCGTCATCCGGGCGAAATAACATGGATCACCTCTCGACAAGGAACGCAAGGCGACGGGAATTCAAGCGCTCTCCTCAAATAAGAGCAAGGGCTTTTCCCGCTTCTCAATTACGTCCTCACTGACCACCACTTCCCGGATATTCCGCCGGGAAGGGATCTCGTACATCAGGTCCAACATCGTGCTTTCCAGTATCGAGCGAAGCCCACGAGCCCCGGTCTTGCGAACCAAAGCCAAACGGGCGATGGCGCGCAAGGCGTCGTCGGTGAAGCGCAGGGTCACCCCATCCATTTCAAAAAGACGCACATACTGCTTAATGAGCGCATCCTTGGGATCGACAAGAATGCTCACCAGGGCATCTTCATCCAGTTCATGCAAGGTGGCCTTGACCGGAAGCCGACCGATGAACTCGGGAATCAAGCCATATTGCAGCAAATCTTCCGGCGCGGTCTGGGCCAACAAATCGCCCAAGGAGCGCTCCTCCTTGCTTCGATTTTCTCCGGAGAAACCGATGTGCTGCTTACCAAGACGCCGCTCGATGACCTGGTCCAGACCGCCAAAGGCCCCACCGCAAATGAACAAAATATTGGTGGTATCAACCGGCAAGAACTCTTGTTGAGGATGCTTGCGGCCGCCCTTGGGCGGCACATTGGCAATCGTGCCTTCGATGATCTTGAGCAAGGCTTGTTGCACGCCCTCCCCGGAAACATCACGGGTGATGGAGGGGTTCTCACTCTTGCGCGCAATCTTGTCGATCTCGTCGATGTAAACAATCCCGTGGCTGGCCGCTTCCACATCCTGGTCGGCGGCATGCAGCAGGCTGACGATGATGTTCTCCACGTCCTCGCCCACGTAGCCTGCCTCCGTGAAGGTGGTGGCGTCCACGATGGTGAAGGGTACTTGCAGCGAGCGGGCCAGAGTCCGGGCCAACAGCGTCTTGCCCGTCCCGGTGGGGCCGATCAACAGGATATTGGACTTCTGTAACTCCACGTCGTCGACCACGCCCTTGGTGGCAACCCGCTGGTAGTGGTTGTGCACCGCAACGCTCAGGACTTTTTTGGCCCGATCCTGTCCGATGATGTATTGGTCCAGATCTTCTTTGATGCTGGACGGCTTCGGCACCTGCAAACCGAAAGCACCCTCCTCGCCTTCCAGCTCATCTTCGATGATCTCGTTGCACAAGGCGATGCACTGATCGCAGATGTAGACCGTCGGTCCGGCGATCAGCTTGCGGACCTCCCGCTGGCCCTTGCCGCAGAACGAGCAGGACAAAAAATCAGGTGGCCCCTTCTTGCGTTTGTCGCTCACGCCACTCCCAGTTTAGTCTCTATTTTTTTCCACTTGGGTCCACGGGCTTACGCGTGAATACCTCGTCGATGAGGCCGTATTTGACCGCCTCTTCCGCCCCCATGAAGAAATCACGATCCGTATCCTTGGAGACCCGATCCATCTTCTGGCCCGTATGCTTGGCCAGGATCTGATTCAGCTTTTTCTTCAGTCGCTGGATCTCCTTGCTCTGGATCTCGATATCCGAAGCCTGCCCCGAAAAACCGCCCCAAGGCTGGTGGATCATCACCCGGGCGTGGGGAAGACAATAGCGCTTACCCTTGACGCCGGCACTCAGGAGCACCGCGCCCATGCTGGCCGCCTGCCCCATGCAGATGGTAGAAACATCGCTTCGGATGTATTGCATGGTGTCATAAATGGCCAGGCCCGCGGAAACCGAACCACCCGGCGAATTGATATACAAATTGACGTCTTTTTCCGGATCTTCGCTCTCCAAAAAAAGCATCTGGGCGATGGCCAAATTGGCCACATCATCGTCGATGGCCGTGCCGAGAAAAATGATGCGGTCCTTGAGCAAACGCGAATAGATGTCATAAGCACGCTCGCCCCGATGGGACTGTTCTACGACAATGGGCACCAGGGTCATGCATCATCTCCTGAAGGTGTTTCGTTCTCCGCCGCTTCCGGCTCCTTGACTTCAGCCGACTTCGCGGCTCCATCCATAGTAGACAGTTCCACCAAATGATCAAGGACCTTCTGCTGGCTGATTTCGAAGCGCAGTTCGTTCATGCGGTCGGGATCTGAGTACATGGCTTTTAGCCGTCCCAATTGCTGTCCACTGCGAGCCGCCATCTGCTCAAATTTTTCATCGAGATCCTCGTCGTTAACCTCGATCTTCTTCTGCTCGGCCACGGTGGAAAGCAACATCGCTGAACGAACCTCTCGCTCGGCCCGCTCTTCCATATCCTTTCGCAAGCGGTCCCGACCAGCGGCCATCTTGCTGTCCTCAACGCCCTGGTACTGCATCAAATTCTCGATCTCGCGCACCATGGCATCCTGCTGCCGGCTCACCATGGCTGACGGCACCGGGAAAGGATTGGCCTCGATGAGTTGGTCCACGAGGTTCTTGCGCAACTCCCGGTCCGCTTCTTCTTCCAGACGCTGCTGAATCTGAGCGTTGACCTTGGCTTTCAGCTCGTCCAGCTTGGTGACCCCCTCCTGGCCCAAATCCACCGCAAACTCATCATCCAACTCGGGCAGCTCTTTCTTTTTCAGGGCCTTGAGTTCAACTTGGAAATTGATGGCTTGGCCGGCCAAATCACCATCCACGCCTTCCGAGGGCATGGTCAATTCGAAGCTTCTTTTCTCGCCCACCTTCATGCCCAGAACCTGGTCCTCAAAACCGGGAATGGACTGGCCAGCCCCCAACTCCAGGGCATGGTCCTGCCGGCTGCCTCCCTCCAGGGGCACATCATCCCGGCTGGCCTCATAGTCGATGATGGCCGTGTCCTCGTTCTCGGCCTCGTCCCGGTCTTCGATGGGCACCAGCATCGCACGGCCTTCTCTGATCCGGTTCAACTCGGCATCCATCATGTCATCGGAAACCGTGGTGTCGGCCTTCTTCAGCTCGAAACCCTCAAGCTTAATCAGCTCGATATCGGGTTGCACTTCCACCCGAGCCTTGTAGACAAAAGGCTTGCCTTGCTCGATTTGTCCGTGCTCCAACTCGGGCCGCGCCACCGGGCGGAGTTTGTTCTGGATCAGGGCAGCCTCGTAGCTGTCCTGGATCAGACGCTCAAGCGTTTCGTTTTCGACCCTGCGTCCATAGCGTTGCTTGAGTACAGCGCGGGGGATCTTGCCCTTACGGAATCCGCTGATGCGCACATCCTTGGCCAAACTTTTGTAGGCCGACTCCAGCTCTTCGGAAACCATGGACCAGTCCAATTCCACGGTCAGGGTTCGATTCAAAGGATCAATGACTTCGACATCGCTCT
>JAUVAM010000608.1 GCA_030591745.1 Deltaproteobacteria bacterium | reverse complement strand
CTTGCCGCCGAAGCCGCCGCCCACATTGGGCACGATGACCCGCACGTCACCATGATTGAGCTTGAAACAATGGCTCAGAAGATGTCGCACGGTAAAAGGACTCTGAGCCGAAGTGTGTACTTCCACCTTGCCGGCCAGGTCCACCCGAGCCACCGAAATGTGAGGCTCTAAGGGCACATGCTGCACCTGGGGCACCCGGAAGGTGTTTTCGGAAACATGGGCGGAGGCATTCAGGGCGCCCTGATAGTCTCCCTTTTTAATTTTCAAATGATTGCAGATGTTGCTGTCGGCCTTGGGGGTAATCCATGGCTCACATTCGTATTTTCCCAGTTCCGGATGCACCAGAGGAGAGTCCGGTGCGATGCCTTGTTCCACATCGTAAACCGGCTCTAAGGGTTCATAGTCGACCTGAATCTGCGCGGCGGCTTCCCAGGCGGCCTCCGGTGTTTCGGCGGCCACCGCGGCCACCGGATCCCCAACGTAACGCACCCGGTCGATGGCGAAGACGGTCTGATCTTTCAGGTAAATACCCACGTGGAAAGGGAAGTCCCGCCCACAGACCACGGCCCGAACGCCCGGCATCCGACGCGCGGCTTCTAAGTCGATGTGCTTGATGCGGGCATGCGGATGAGGCGAACGCAGCACCGCGGCGTGCAAGAGGTGAGAAAAAACCAGATCGCCTGTGTAGCGCGCAGCGCCCGTCACCTTCTCCAGGCCATCGACTCTTTCGACATCGCGTCCGACCCAATGGTTGTCTTGCTTGCTCATGAGGCCTCCCGCATCTCCGCGGCCGCGTCCAAGACAGCCTCCACGATTTGCTTGTAGCCCGTGCAGCGGCACAAGTTGCCGGCCAAGGCCAGGCGAACTTCTTCCTCTGAAGGGTCGGGATTTTCGGCCAAAAGACCCAAGGAGCACAAGATCATGCCCGGGGTACAAAACCCGCATTGCACCGCCGAATGCTTCAAGAAAGCACGCTGTACAGGATGCAGATTGCCCTTATGCCCCAAGCCCTCGATGGTCTTGATTTCGCAACCATCGGCCTCGACAGCCAGCATCAGACAACTGTTGACCGGCTTGCCGTCCAAAAGCACCACACAGGCCCCGCACTCACCCTCGTTGCAGCCTTCCTTGGCCCCTGTCAGGCCCAGGTTGTCGCGCAAAAAATCCAGCAAACTGCGGTGACTGTCGACTTCCTTGGTTTCGCTAAAGCCATTGATTTCCATCGTGATCGAATGTCGCATCTCACACCACCTTATCCCTGCGCCAATACTTCTACGCCACGCTTAACCAAAACCCCCACCATCTCTCGCCGATACTCGGCCGTGCCACGCAGGTCGGTGATGGGCGAGCAAGCCTTGACCGCCATCTCGGCCGCTTCATCGGCGGCCGTCGGGCCCTTGGCATCCAACAATCGCTCAACTTCAGGCAAGCGCAGGGGGATGGGTGCCACCGACACCAAGGCCACCCGGTGATGGGGCTCGACCTTGGGCAAGTGAAGCACCAAAGCGCCCACGGTGGAGATGTCCACCGCCTTTCGTCGAGCCAGGCGCCCGTAGTGGGCCCGCCCACCAATGCTTGTTGCGGGCAGGATGACGCGACAAGCCAATTCACCAGGCTTCAAGGCCGACTGGCCCGGACCGCGGAAGAACTCCATCATGGGAATACGACGACGTCCGTTCTTGCCCGCCACGTCCACGGAAGCGTCCAAGCAAAGCAAGGCCGGTGCCGTATCGGCGCAAGGCGAGGCGTTGCAGATGTTGCCGATCACCGTGGCCCGCTGCCTCAAGGGATAAGACCCCAGCTCATCGCAACATTGGGACAAGACGGGATAGCGCGACTGCACCTCCGGATGCCGGGCGGCAGCAGCCACGCTCACCGCGGCACCGATGGCCAAATCACCGTCGTCAGTGATCTCGATGCGCCCAAGCTCTTCTATGCGCTTGATGTCAATGACCGCCTTGGGCGCAAACTGGCCACTGCGCATGCGGCCCAACAAATCCGTTCCGCCGGCCAAGTACATGGCCTCCGCCGTGGAGGCCCAAAGCGCAAGGGCCTCGTCCACCGATGCGGGACGATGATAGGTAAAGGGTTTCAGTGCGTGCATGTTTGCTCCCTATTGTCTGGCAAAAAAGCTCAATCAGATTAGCACAGACAGCGTCCGCCGCAAGGTGATATACTCGTTCGATGCGTCCGCGTGTAACCAGCATCTTTCTTGCCTGTCTTTTGCTGACAACGAGTGCCGCCTGGGCCAAAACCCCCGATGAGGACCTGCTGCAAGCCCAGCGCCTCGCCGACAAAC
Source organism: Deltaproteobacteria bacterium (assembly GCA_030591745.1). Next base: position 663 of record JAUVAM010000608.1, on the reverse strand, counting down.
GACACTATGGCAAGGCCTTGGACCTCCTGACCACGCTTTTGGCGGCCGATGCAAAAAAACCATGGCCGGCCCCGATTTCGGCCAAACTTCGCGCCCAAGTCGACAGGCTCTGCTTCGAGCTTCTGATGGTGGACAAGCCCCATCTGGCCATCGTGGGACTCAGGGCGCTCATGGCCTCGGGGCCCGCGCCATCCATGCGCTGGGCCCTGCTGGCTCGCGCCTACGTGGAGACCGGTGAGTACCGCAAGGCATCCCAAACCTTGCGCCGGGGTTTGAGCCAGCATCCCAGTTCAGCCGAACTGCTCTTCGTCCGTGCGTCCTTGGCCGGCTCCATGAGCGAACAAGCTGTGAGCAGGTCCGCCTACGCCTCGGCCGAGTCCATGTTGCGAGGCGCGGCCGCGGACCTGGAAAAGGCCATCGCGGTCGACAGCAATCAGGCAGGCATTTACAGAGCCTTGGGCAAGATCCGCGGCGCCTTGTTCGTTTACTGTCGTGCCACCGGACAAGCCACGGAGGCCATGAAACTTTGGGCCCAAGCAGAAGAGGCTTACGCCCAGGCCATGCGCTTGGACATCCACAACCCGGATCTGGCCTACGAGGCGGCCGAGTTGCAGCGAACCGCCGGAGACTGGGTCTGGGCCGAAGAAATCTATCGCCAGGCGG
>JAUVAM010000423.1 GCA_030591745.1 Deltaproteobacteria bacterium | reverse complement strand
TGGGTTTGGTGAAGGATGATGCCATCGCTTCCAACCGCCCACAGATCGCCCGCCACCCCGTGAATGGCCAGGAGAGAACCCTCCACGCCACTCGGCACCATCGACCAGGATTCGCCATCCCAGTGCAAGATGGTTCCCGCTTGACCTACTGCCCATACGTCATCCGCGGCAAGAGCCAGGATATCTGACAGGTCGTTGCCCTGGGGCAAGGGGTGCTCCCAGCACCAGCCGAACTGGGTACAGAATCCAACCACGGGAGCGCAGGCGGGATCTTCACTGTCGGTCAATCCGTCGCAGTCGTCGTCCATACCGTTGCTACAGGTCGGATCGCCGGCAGGACCCTCTGCTCCGGGGATGTTTTGCAAGAGGTAAGTGCAGCGTCCCCCCCTGCATTCGTCTCGGGTGCAGGGATCTCCGTCATCGCAGTCCGAGTCGCTTTGGCAAGGAGCACAGATGCCCGGATTGGCGTCTTTGTCATTGGGCACGCAGACCTGATCTCCGATGCACACACATGCATCTATCAGGCAGGTACCGTTCTCCTCGCAGGGATAGTAAGGATCCCCAAGTGTGGGCTCGAAGACACATCCCAACAGCACAATCGTCCCCCAGGTTACAACCAACCACCGGCGGGTGCCTTCATGCGTCATCATGGGCCAATTCTATCAAGGATTCCTCAGCAAACCGCAATGCTTATTGTAATGAGTCTATTCTGCCGCTTTGCAATAGTTGCACATTGGAGCTAGAATTTGGACTCAGCCAAGGAGGATAGAGACATGTTGCGCAGAATATTCTGGGCTTTGGCCCTCGTGGCTTCGCTGTCCCTGCTCGTTCCGGCTTGTGGTTCGGATGAGGTCTGCATAAACGGGACCTATCAATGCTTTGGATTGGAAGCCCGGGTATGCCAGAATGAGGAGTGGCACACCCTCTTCGATTGCACTGGAAACCTCCACTGCTGCATGATGGATGGCTTTCCGGTCTGCGCTCTCAACTGTGTCTATTGATGCCTGAAGCCGTGGAAAAAGAGGAGTCAAAATGCACCGGTTCTTGATTGCCTGTCTTGTAATTGCCGTCGCTCTGACGATGATTTGTAGCTGCGCCGAGTACGCCAGCAATGAAAAGGATCCGGAATGCTACACTTTGGCTGACTGCAACCCCGGCAAGGACTGCGGGGAAATGATCAAGTGCATCGATGGCCAATGCGATCCCGCACAAACCGAAACCCTGCCCTGCCAGCAAGCCTGCGCGTCGGACGCCGACTGCATCCTGGCCGACAAGGGCTGCTGCTGCGGATTTGAGCCGGAGGACTACGTGGCCATCCACGAAGACATGCTGTCAGAGTGGCTGGGCCGCGAGGTATGTCGGGATGTGAATTGCCCTGCCATCGCCTGCGTGGTGCCTGACAGCATCGAAGCCGTCTGTGAAAACGGCGAATGCGCGGTCGGTACAAAGGACAACGACTGGTACGCCTGCGAAGAAGACAGCGACTGCGTTAAGGTCGCGGCGAACTGCTGCGGCTGCCAGAATGCAGGCGGGGAAAAAGCGATCAATCAAAACTTCGCGGCTGCCTATTTGAGTGAGCTCAACGAGTTTTGCGCCATGGTGGACAAGATCGCCTGCGAGCCATATGACACCTGCACCTCCTGGGACGCGGTTTGCCACCAGGGCCTGTGCAGTACGCTGCGGGAAAAATGCGACTGCGGGTATGCCTGGGATCCGGTTTGCGGAAGCACCGGGGGCATGATGTACACCTTTGGCAGCGAATGCGAAGCCGACTGCGTGGAGATGCCCTGGGCCTATCACGGTCGCTGTGACTGCATGGCCGACTGCTTCATGGCCATGCCCGTCTGCGCCGACAACGGCCAGACTTACTGGTGCGACGAATGGGAGGCCTGGTGTAACGGCCAGACTGTCCATTACCCCGGCGAATGCAGGGAGGCCTGCGAAGTCTGCGACTTGCTCGGCCGGCCCTTCATGCCCGTCTGTGGTGAGGACTTCCGCACCTATCCCGACATGTGTTACGCCGAATGCCAGGACCTCGAATGGCGTCACAACGGAGACTGTCTGCCCGGGGAAGGAATGTGGTGCGGAGGCATGCAGGGTCAGGCCTGCGAGTCCGAGGATCTCTTCTGCCTGGTCCCCCATGGCTGCATGGACTGCACCGGTGAATGCATCATGCTCGGATCCTGCATGGAGCCCGAAGACTGCATCGGCCAGCCCTTGAGCGTCGATGACTGCGATGGCCATTGGACCTGCGCCGACCACGCCTGCGCCTGGATCTGCAACTGAGAAAAAAGCAATCTACGTCATCTTCCTTGGCGCTGGTCACCGAAACAAACCTTGTGATAGATTTCTCCTATGAGGAGACGAGCATGTTGAGAAAACCTGCGGTGATCCTGATCGCCTTGGCCCTGTTGTCCACGACGGCCTGGGCCAAAGAACAAGAAGAGATACCCGCGGCCGAAGACCAGGGCCTGGTTTTCGATTTCGACATGCGGGCCGGTGCCGGCGCTTCTTACAAGATGACCGGCGGCTATGCCGACTGGGGTCTGGGCATGGATCTCTTGCTCCTGTTTCGCATCACGCCCTTGGGCACGGGTCACAGCATCATGCCCGAGATCGGTTACTCAGCAAGCATTCACAGAAAGGACGTGACGGATCACTATTTTGTTGCAGGCCTGGGTTACGGCTACAACTCCAAGTGGTTGGTCGCAGGCATCATCCCCAGCCTGGTCGTCGGCAGCACCCAGGGTTTCGACCACGGCCGAAACGACGGCCTGGGTTTCCGAACCACGGTCTTCGCCGAAATCCCCCGAATCGTCGGCATCCAGGTGCATCATCAAATCGTGGTCTTCGGCGGCGAGATGGTCAACGAGTTCTGCTTCTCGGCCTCGCTAAACCTGGGTCTTGTCCTGCTGGTCATGGCCATAGGCGGCTGAAGCCATGCGCACTTTACTTATGAAAAACCGGGCTCGGATGGCGGAAGAACTCCGCGATCACAAGCAGAGGAAGATGTTCTCGTCGGCTGCGTATAGCCGCGAGGAGTCGCTCCTGCGAACCATCAAGGAGTATGCTCGGGGCCGATTCATCGACATTGGTTGTGGCGACATGCCTTACCGCGGGACTATCGAACCGCTGGTTGAGCAGTATGACTCAATCGACGTACAGCAACGTGGCAGCCAGCCAACCTATACCGGCGACATCCAGGACATGGGTATGATCGGAGATGCTCTCTATGACTCCGCCGTTTGTCTTTCAGTACTGGAGCATGTCCCACAGCCATCAAGGGCGCTCGAAGAAATCAATCGAATCATGAAAAAAGACGGGGTACTTATCCTCAGCGTACCCTTCCTCGCACGCCTGCACGAAGTGCCAAACGACTACTACAGGTTCACGCGGTATGGTTTGCAATTCCTGCTCGATGAAGCCGGTTTCGACATAGAAAAGTTGATACCGATAGGCGGTGTCTTTAGTTTTCTGGGCCATCAGATCTCGACTGCCCTTCTGTGCTCGGTTTGGCACCTGCCCGTAGTCAAACAAATTGCCTTTGAGCTCAACCTCTGGTTGTGCGTAAAAACCTGTCCCGCGATGGATGAGTGGCTTGGGACCTCTTCAGTCCTACCGCTGGGATACCTGTGTGTCGCCAGAAAAAGACGAAAAGACTGAGGTGGATCAGAGCCGAGCCCCAAGCTCCGTGCCTTGACGGATGGCCTGCTTGGCGTCGAGTTCGCCTGCTTTTTTGGCGCCGCCGATGAGGTGGACTTCTATTCCGGCGGTGGTGAGAGCATCGAATAGACTGCGTTCGGATTCTTGTCCGGCGCAGATGACCACGTGGTCCACTTCCAAGCAGCTGGGCTGCCCTTCGGCGTCTTCGATGTGGAAACCGGCGTCGTCTTTTTTCAGGTACTTGACCCCTGAGAGCATCTCCACGCCCTTGGCCCGGAGCACGGTCCTGTGAATCCAACCCGTGGTCTTGCCCAGGCGACTGCCCACCTTGCCTTCTGAACGCTGCATCATGGTGATGTGCCGGGCGCTCTTGGGCAGCTTGGGACCGGTGGGCAACAAGCCGCCTGCTTGTGCTATCTCGGTGTCGATACCCCATTCTTCCAAGAAACGATCCTGCTCGGGCTGACAGGCCGGCCCCTCGCAGCTTAGAAACTGCGCCACATCAAAACCGATGCCGCCCGTGCCCACGATGGCCACCCGAGAACCCACCTTGGCGCCTTGCAGCACCTCGATATAGCTCAACACCTCGGGCCGGTCGTGACCCTCGAAGTCCACCGGGCGGGGATTGACGCCCGTGGCCACGACCACCGCCTCAAAGTCGCTGAGCTCCCCCGTAGCGACTTTTTGACCCAACTTGCGTTCCACGCCCAATTTTTCCAGCCGCTTGTCGAAATAGCGCAGGGTCTCGAAAAACTCGCCCTTGTCCTGGATCATCACGGCAAGATTAAGCTGCCCGCCGATGCGCTCGGCCT
>JAUVAM010000197.1 GCA_030591745.1 Deltaproteobacteria bacterium | reverse complement strand
GGTCAGGCCTCCTCAATGATCGCCATGCAGCCGACGATTAACTGAACAAAAGCAAGAATGCTCTTCATGATGAAGACTCCCAAGGCGGCTCCGCCGTAACCAGAACAAGCCGGGCCGACAGGAGTCTGCAAGTTCTCCGCAAATTGCGAAGAACTTGCGAGCAAAGACTCTACAGCGATGCACGCGAGTTTTTGTTCAAAGCAGGGTCTTTGGCTCCTGCTTGTGTAGGCGGTCGGCGACGTCTTTGAGGCCGGCTGCTTCCAGGGTTTCTTTTGTGGGCCAGCCTTGGTCGTTTAGGCCGCGGGCTTGGTAGTAGTCTTTGCGGAGTTTTTCTTGATTGGGGACTGAGCCGGCTGCGCCGCCTTCTTCTAAGGGTATGAGCACTTTGGCGGGTAGGCGGTCGTCTTTGGCGGTGATGCCCATCATGTTGATCAGGGCTCTTTTTAATAGCCAGGTGCGGGCGCCGATGTTCAGGTAGTCATCCAGGGTCATCTTTGTGCCGCAGACCGCGTTGAAGACGTCGATGGGGTCTTGCGACTTGAAGGTCCACATGTCGAAAACGCAGAGGGTCAGGGAGTTGCACTGCACACCGAAGTCTTCGGCTTTTTTGACGACCTCGGCCTTGCCTTCGTCGCTTTGGCCGTCGTAGTTGTCCGAGAAACCGAGATCGGTCCAGGTGGCGACGCCATGCTCGATGGGATGCATCAGGTGGGCGTTGTGGCAAGCGCCGCGGCTGGACATCATGTAGGCCAATCCCAAACCATGGGAACCCCGCGGATCGTGCATGGGCAACTCGAGCCCCTTGATCTCCGCCGTCAGCTTTTCGGCTCCCTTGCCGATGCGCCGTGCTGCTTCCCGGCTGCCCTCCGCCAGGATGTCGCCGATTCCCTCGCGCTTGGCGATCTTGTGCAGGAGGGCCAGGATGCCCTCCGCGTTGCCCCAGGTCAGTTCGATCCCGTCCAAGTCTTCCTTGGAGAGAATCCCTTGCTCATAGCAGTCCATGGCGAAGGCCACGGTCGCCCCGCCGGAGATCGTGTCCATCGCGTAGCGGTTGCACCATTCGTTTATCTTCAGAATCGATGCGGCATCGGCATTCATGCACAAAGTGCCGAAGGCCGCGACCGTCTCGTACTCGGGACCGGGACCCTCTTCCATTTTGTAAGGTCCCTCGTCATTTTTCATCACCCGCTTGGAAGAAATCGGGCACCTCGTGCAGGTATGCGCCTTGACCAAGAATTTTTCGGTCATGGCCGGCCCGCCAATCTCGGCGGAAATGTCCAAGGCTTCACCCACGCGGTAGTTCTTGATGGGCACGTCCCCGGTCATCATGCCCAGATCCATTGTGGCGTTGGTGCCCATTTCCTTGAGGCTTTGGGCGGGCATGGCCTCGCGAATTTGTGCGTGGATGCGTTTTCTGATTTCGCCCAAGGCCTCGCGATCGGCGACCTCGACTTTTTTAGACCCCCGGCAGATGATCGCCTTGAGTTTTTTTGCGCCCATCACGGCACCCATGCCGGTCCGACCGGCGAAGTCTCCCTTGTCGTTGCAAAGGGCGGCGAACTTGACCAGATTCTCTCCGGCCTGGCCGATGCAAAGCACTTTGGGTGCCTTGCCTTCTCCAAAGAAGCCCTTGAGCTCGTCCACGGTCTCGTATGCGTCCTTGCCCCAGAGATGGGCCGCGTCCACCAGTTCGACTTTGTCTTCGTCGATGACCAGGGTGAGGGGTTTGTCCGCTTGGCCCCGGACGATGATGGCGTCGTATCCGGCCGCTTTCAACTCAGGGGCAAAGTTGCCGCCGCAGGTAGACTCGCCCCAGATGCCGGTCAGCGGGGATTTGGCGCAGACGGCGAAGCGGGAAGCGCCGGGGATGCCCGTGCCGGCCAGCGGGCCGGTCATGATGTAGAGCGGGTTTTGGGCCGTGAGCGGATCGACCATGAGGTCTTCTTGCTCAAAGAAGAGTCGTGCCGCGACTCCCGCGCCCCCCAGGTATTCTTTCCACAGACGCTCCTCGATGGTGATTCTGCGGATTTCTCCCGCGCTCAGATCCACTTCGAGTGTCACGCCAGTCGTGCCGTGCATGGATACCCTCCCAGTTCCTGGGGCCGCTATTTCGACCAGAACCCATGGTATCCAGTTCGTCTGTGGCAATCAATGGTGGGGCGGGGGGACTACATAAAACAAGGCTTGGGACTCGAACCTGCTATTCGATCTGCCATTGAATACGTTCTTCCATTTCTTGGGCTGCGGTCGGAGCAAAGGTGATGCGGAAGTTCGTGTCGCCGAGAGTTCCCTGGATGATGTACGCGTTGTCTTTCTCGATCTTAAAATGGCTTGCAGGAGTGTCTGGGTAGAGTTGCAGATTCGAGCCCCAGGCCATGTAACGAAGTGTCTCTTCGTCTAAAGGTTGGTCCAGTTCGTATTCTTTGACCACCGCATTGCGGTCATCCAGCACTTTTATCGCAACGACTTTGGTCATGATCTTCACCGTCCTGGGATCCACATTGGATCCACGTACAGCTTAGGAGCAAGATGCAGGCCAATTCGGACAACACTTGTAGGTTGAATTATGTGCATGGGATGCTTGGGTTATTTCGGTTCCATCCCCACTGCATTTTCGGGCAATCGAGGTAAAATAACCCTGGGTGCTTTTTTGGGGATTTGGAGAATAGTTGTTCCTGGCCCACGAAGTTTGGTGCTTTTTCTTTGAAAGAAGTTGTGGGGTTATATTACCACGGTCATTTCCTGGGATTTTGCGAGAGGGACTTGCCACGGGGCGAGGCCTCGGATAGCTTCGACGCATGGAAGGCTCAAAGCGAAAACTTTTTACGGTGTTCATGGCTGCTGGCGTGATGCTGCATTTTGCGGCGACCTATATTTACTCCTTGCACAAAATCGAAGAGCTATGGCCCGCCTATCTTTGCGGAGTCCTCGGCGCTTTGGCGCTCATGGCGGCAGGTGCTTTCTTGGCCCAAAGCAAAGGGCGATCCATGCTCATGGGGGCTGTGTTCGGCATGTTCAGCATCGTGGGTTTGATCATCTTTTCCCTGATGCCTTCTTCGGTCGCGGCCTCGGGTATGCGGGAAGAGGATCTGCGCGCGCCCGCAGCGGACTATGCCCTGATGAAGGCGGCCCACGATGGTGACTTGGCTGCTTTGGAAGCCAGGCTTGAGGCCGGGGTGCCTTTGGATGGTCGGGAACGTTCCGGGCAGAGCGCCTTGCATGTGGCTTTGGCGGACGGGCACGGCAAGGCGGCCCTGCTTCTACTTGGCAAGGGGGCCGATGCGTTGGCTCGGGACAAGTTGGGCAATACGCCCTTGCATTTGGCGGGCGAGTTGGGCTCTTGGGGGGTCTGCGAAGCCTTGCTGGATGCGGGTGCCGAGGTGGGCGCCGTGGGCAACGACGGATGGACCGCTTTGCACTGCGCCGCCGCCTGGAACGCCAAGGGGGTGGTGGAGGGCCTGGTGGCGCGAGGGGCGAAACTTTCAGCCAGGAACGCCAAGGGCATGACCCCAAAAGAGCAAGCCGAATTCGAAAACCACCAGGAGGTGGGGGATTTGTTAAGGCATTTGGAGCAACAGGTCGCGACACAGTCCATCCAACAAGACGAGAAGGACGCTCCATGACGAAAGAGACCAAGAATCGAGAACTGAACGTGCACTTGTCCCAGGGCTGTATCGCGGACTTGGGCCAACTGGGCCAGAAACTGAAAATTGGCGCTGGAGAGGTTTTGGCGCTGGCTTGGGAGCTGGGTAAGCAGGCCTTGTTGGCCCGGACGCCCGGCGTGGACGAGGAAGGTCAAGAGGTCGTGGGTTTGCATTCATCTCCGCCCATTCTGCCCGAGGGCATGGAAGTCGACGCGGGGCGGACCGATCCGCCTGAGCTGGACGAGAGCGGCGGCAAGACCTTGATGAACTTTGCGCTTTCTTCTCGGGCCTTAGAGGAAGTAGAAGGCTTTGCTTTTTTTGCGGATCGTTCCTTGTCCTGGTGTTTGCACCAAGTCTTTTTGGAGGCCCGGCCAGGTCTTTGGGCTCGCGTCAGCCCAAAAGAGCCTGATATTTCCATATCATTTTGAATTGAGCGTTTATCCTGGGGAACCCAGTGGGCTTGCTGCTGTCTCAAGTCCCATGCTCCGTCCCGGCCAGCCAAGAAATCAGCAAGAATGGATGCCTCTGCTTTTCGGCCTCGGGTTTCTCCTGGTCTTCATTTTGGGCATGGATGGACTGATGGCGGGGAATGGTCGGGTCGCGCTTGAGATTGTCGATCTCAAGATTGAAGACGGCATAGACACAAGCTACCGGGGACGCCATCTGGATGAACCGGGATTTCGTTCGAGTCTCGCCGCCTTGCCCATGCTCAGGGAGCAGGCCTTGCGTGCGGCCATGCAGCGCACTGGATTGACCCTGGAGCCCGATGATGCAGGGGAATTGGTGATCGCTTTTCGGGATACGACTCTTGAATCCGACTTCGCAGCTTCTTCTCGCCTGGTGCGAGCTTCGGTGGGCACGCGCAGCCTGGTGACCCTTTCGGCACGTCAGGTGAGCCTGGGGGTGATGGATCTCAAGCGGGTGCTCACCCACGAGTTTTGTCATTGTTTGATGCGCCATCACATGGGGGAGATTGCTTATCGCAGGTTGCCGGGTTGGGTGCGAGAGGGTGTGGCTGTGTGGGTGGCCGCCCAGATCGAGGAGCGCGCCCATGACCTGGTGGCTCAAGCATTTATGCTTCGGCAGTCGAGTGAGCAGGTGCTGGCGAATTTGGCCGAAGAGCGCGATCCCTATCTCTGGTATGCCTTTTCATTCGAGCTTTTGGAGCGGCAGGTTGGACAAGCCGGCTTGCGGGATTTGATAGCGGATCTCGTGGCGGGTCGGGATTTGCAAGAGACCCTGGAACAATATTGCGGCATGCCTTGGGCTGATTTTCTTAGAGCCAGGGATGCCCATGCGCGCCGACGGTTGGCGCAGGTTTTACAAGCCAGCGGTTTGGACGCGTTTTTGGCCGCCGAGGCATTGGCAGACGCCGGCGGCAGAGATGGGGCCATCGCCAGGCTGGAGCGACTGTTGCGAGAGCGACCTGATGCCATGCTGGGGGCCCATGCCTGGCACCGCCTCGGGCATTGGCGCTTAGAAGCCGGTGATCTGATCGGCTCGGCTCGGGCCTTTTCTGAAGTGATTTATCGGCATGGCGACAGGCTGGGCCTGCAAGCGGACAGCCGGTTGCATCTTGCCGGATGCCTGTTGGGCTTGGGGCGAGCATACCGTCTGCCGGTCTTGCTGGCGCCCCTGTTGGCAGAAGGCAGGCAGCCGCTTGACATCCGCGCCAAGGCCCATCTTTTGCGCGGGCAGGCCCTCTTAGAGCTTGGGGATGCGACGGGGGCCGCCCGGGATCTGCGTTGGGCAGCCCAAAACGGGCGCTGCTTGGCGCCTGATGCCCTCGCTGACCTGGTCCAGGCCCATTTGCTGCAAGGTGATCGTTTCATGGCCGGCATGGCGCGGGCCGAGTTGGCCATGCGCAGTCCATACGATACACGCATCGAGAGTCTGGGGCGCGCCGTGGCTGAAGATCAGGGTTTGCCGCCGCGCGAGCGCAAGAATTTCACCACGCCCCCGTGACCCAGGTAGTCGGCCGAGTGCATGGGGGTCCAGCCTTTTTTGCAGCGGGCATTGATGGGGGCTTTGTGGCTGAGCAAAAGTTCGGCGATTTCGCGGTGGGTCGCCCAGTGAAGCGGCGTCATCCCCTGGATGTCTCCGATTTGGGGCTTGGCGCCTCGCTTCAATAACAGGTCCACCACCGGTGTTTTGCCGCCCTTGCAGGCCAGGTGCAGGGGGGTCATGCCTTGTTTGTCCCGGGCGTTTATGGCGGCGCCTCGCTCGATCAGCGCCTTGGCGAACTGACTCCGTCCCCGCTTGGCGGCCGCATGCAGAGGGCTTTCTTTTTTTGCGTTGGCCAGATTGACGTTGGCTTTGTGTTCCAGCAACCAGCCAACCAGGGCTTCGTCTTCCAGGTGCAGGGCATAAATCAAGGCGCTGCCTCCATCCGGATCCTGGGCGTTGACGGAAGCACCTCTTTCGATCAAGCGACGCACGATGGCTCCGTGGTTGGATCGGGCCGCGGCCAAGAGGGCCTGGTCCCCCTTCTGGGTCTTTGCATCTACCTTGGCGTTTTTTTCGAGAAACAATTCGACAAGCGCTGTTTGGCCGGCGGCGCTGGCCAAGAATAGCCCCGTGCAACCGTCTTTGTTCGGGTGGTCGACGGGGATGCCCCAATGCAGATGGCGCTCGACTTCTTGCAAATTGTCGTCCCGAAGGGCTTCGAAGTAAATGCTCTTGGGCTTGGGGACTTGCTGGCAGGCCAGCAAGGAAAATCCAAGGAGAGCGAAAACGGATATTCGAATCATGCGCATGGTCGACATGCTAGCCAAAGGAGGGTCCAAGCTCAAGGTTGCGGCGGGGCCTTGTCTGCTATGGGCGGAAAGGCTAGGGTGGCTCAATGAACCATGATGTTCAGGAGGAAAGCATGCGCTTGTTGAAATCGATCCCCTTGATTCTCTTTTTGTTGCTGCTTTTCATTTTGGTCGCTTGTAGTGGTTCGGGCGGCGGCGACTGTGAAGCTTGCAATACCCCGCCCGCTGATAGCTGCGACGCCGACGGTCGTTTGCTTCAATATGAAGCCATCGGGACTTGCGATGACGGGACCTGTGTCTACGAATCGGTCCCCATGACATGCGTGGGTCCTCCGGGCCTTTGTCGGCGAAGCGCCGGTACCTGTGTGGAGGATCCGGATGCCCGTTGCGACTATCCGGCTTTGGCCGATGGCACTCCCTGCGCCGATGGTCTTTTCTGTAACGGCGAAGAGACCTGTCAACTTGGCGAATGCGAACACGGTGAGGCGGTGTCTTGCGATGACACGGGCAATCCTTGCACGGTGGCTGTTTGCAGTGAGCTTGCAGCGGCTTGTGAAATCGAGAACCTGGGCGACGGGACGGCCTGCGATGATGGTGATCCATGCACCGAGCCCGACACCTGTC
>JAUVAM010000203.1 GCA_030591745.1 Deltaproteobacteria bacterium | reverse complement strand
GTCTTTTGCTTGTTGGCGAAGTTCGTCTCCGTCGACGGCCAGCAGGTTCTGGGCCGGATCGGAGGGGCCGTAGCGGAGGTTGAAGATGAGTTTGCCGTTTGGGGTGAGTAGCTTGCTTAAAGTTTGAAGCGCCGTGATGCGTTCTTTGGGTTCGATGTGCATCCAAACGGCGTTAAGGAGGATGATGTCGAAGTGTTCGTTCAGGGCTTGGACTTGGGTCAGGTGGGGCAGGCTGTCTTGTAGCCAGCGGAAGTCGTAGGCGTCGTAGCGGTCCTGGGCTAGCTCCAAGAGGGCGGGGGAGGGATCTACCGCCGTGACTTCACAGTCTTGGCAGGCGAAGAAGAAGGCATCCCTGCCGGAGCCGCAGCCGACGTCTAGTGCTTTGCCGTGCATGGGTATCAGATGCGCCCAGTTGCAGTGGATCTGGTCCGGATCCAGCGACTGGTAGCGCTTGTAGAGTTCCTGGGCATTTTTGTCGTAGTAATTCTCTGACATTTTGAGGTTCTCCGTCATCCGTAGGCACCTTCATCAAAGCCATCGGGTTTTCGACCGCCGTGTGGAACAAATACATGTACCTTTCCTGGATGGCGACTTTTGATGTCGAATACGCCCAAGTAAATTTCGTACCCTGATTTCGGTGAGGTTTCGGGGAGGTCGTTCAAGGACTTGGCCCAAGCAGAAATCGCTTCGACGAGTTGTTGTCCCAGACTTTCTCTTGTTTCTCCCAAGTGCTTTCTGCGAATGCCGTCGATTTCCAGATCGAAGATCCATCCATCATCATGCCGTAAGGCGGAAATGACCCCAACGTGGTAGCTCCAGTAGTCAATCCGTCGGCCGGACAACTGGTGGGGACCGCTATCGCTAGATGAAATGCCTCGAAACTCGGAGCGCCAGTAGGTATCTGGAAATCGTTCATCCAGTGCGCGAATGTGTCGTTTGGTCAGCACATAGGTGAAGTCGCGGGGTAGTTTGCGGTATTCGTACACACGTCGCATGGCCATCCCTCCGAAACCGTGCTTTCACGAAAGATGCATGAATTGTTAGCAGGCCTGTTTTGCTTTGACAAGTGTGACGTTTTTGGGTCTTGACAGGGTGGGGGCTTGGGGGATTTCTTGGGGGGTATGGACGCCCGTGATCGAGTTCGTTTGAGGACCTTGCTTGGAAAGAGTTTTAGTTTGGGCTTGGGTCTTAGTTTGGCCGGTCCTGTTGTTTATGGGCTGATGGGCTTGGAGGCCAGAGGCCGGGTGTTTGGGTGCGTTGAGGATGCGGTTTTTTGTCCTTGGGCGATCGTGCCCGGTGCCCGCGCATACAGCGACGGCCGTCCCAGTCCGGTGCTTGCTGACCGGCTTTTGGCGGCTCGGGAGTTGTGGCTTGCGGGGAAGGTTGAGCGCATCTTGTTGTCAGGCGCCGCCACGGCCGTCGAGGGTGATGAGACTTTGGCGATGCGGCGTTTTTTGCTGAAGGAGGGCGTGCTCGAAGAGGCCCTGGTCGTGGATGGTCAGGGCATGCGCACCATTGAAACCATGCTGCGAGCCCGTCGACATTTCGGCGTGGAATCCGCCATCCTATGCACCCAGGCTTTTCATCTGCCTCGCAGCTTGTATTTGGCCCGCTTGGCCGGCATCGAAAGTTTTGGCCTGGTGGCGGATCGGCGAGTTTACGTGAAGCGCCACAAGGACCGGGCTCGAGAATATATGGCGCGGCAGCTGGCTTTCGTGGATCGGCGGCTGTGGCGTCGCAAAGAGCCCGAATTGTGATATGAGAGTGCCATGGAGATATTGAAAAATTTTCGAGAGTGGCTGGCCGCCGATGTGGGTGTTTCGAGCTTGACCCAGGTCAGCCTGCTTAAATCCGTACTTATCGTGCTGGTCTTGTTTCTGGTGCGATTGGTGGTCCTGAAGCTGATCTGCCGCAAGCTTGAGGATTTGTGGGCTCGGTATCAATGGCAAAAGACCACCCTCTACGTGACGGTGATTATTTCGCTGATGGTGCTGGGCAATATTTGGTTTGCGGGCTTCGAGTCCTTGACTACTTATTTGGGCTTGCTGTCGGCCGGTTTGGCCATCGCCCTCAAGGATCCGCTGGTCAACATCGTGGCCTGGGGCTTTATTCTGTGGCGACGGCCTTTTCAGGTGGGGGACAGAGTTCAAATCGGCGATGTGGCGGGCGATGTCATCGACCTGCGTATCTTTCAGTTTTCCTTGATGGAGATCGGCAATTGGGTGGAGGCGGATCAGTCGACGGGGAGAATCGTGCACGTGAACAACGGCCAGGTCTTTACCGCTAACCTGGCCAATTTTTCCAAGGGCTTTTCGTATATCTGGGACGAGATGCCCGTGGTGGTCACCTTCGAAAGCGACTGGAAAAAGGCCAAGGAGATCCTGTGGAAGGTCGTTCGCGATCAAACCTCGGATTTGAGCGCCGAGGCCGGGCAGGCCCTGCGCAAATCGGCCGGCAAGTTTATGATTTTTTACAAGAACCTGACGCCCATCGTCTACACCCAGGTAGACGACATCGGCGTGCGCCTGACCATGCGCTATCTTTGCGAACCAAGAAGGCGCCGCATCACCGAAGAGAAAATATGGGAGGCCGTCTTAGATGCCTTCGCGGCCGAAGACAGCATCGACTTTGCCTACCCCACCCAGCGTTTTTACCACAATGTCCAAGAAGGCAAGCCCGGTGCCCGGGCGACGCCAAGCAGTCCCTGACCGGACGCTGGTCAATCCATTTAGTTCTGTGTGACAATCTGCTAAGATAACGGGTATTGAAGTCGTGCGCGACCGGTCTGCTTTTTCTGGGCTGGACGAGGAGGTAGTTATGGCGAAGCTACGAGCGAAATGGCTTGTTTTGATCTTGGCGATGTTCTTGGCTTTGATCCTTGGGGCCTGTGGGGATTCGGCGGTGCCTGTCGATGAGGACTGCCTGCGTGATTCTCAATGCGATGATGGAAATGTGTGCACGGTGGGGGTTTGCGAGGACGGCGTCTGCGGCCAGGTGGACTTTGATTGCGATGACGGCAATCCCTGCACGGCGGATACTTGCGATGTCACGGCCGGCTGTTTGCATGACGGCACGGGGCTGACCGGGGCCTGTGACGACGGCAATGAATGTACGGTTGATGATGTTTGCCTGGGCGATCTTGAGGGAAACTGTGCGGGTCGCGCCATGACGGCTGAAGACTGCGACGACGGCAACCCCTGTACGGCCGATGTTTGTCTTCGTGGACAGGGCTGTACCCATGATGGATACGGCATCACGGACGCTTGCGACGATGATAGCGTTTGTACCATCGATGATTTTTGTCAGGGTGACATCGTCGGCACTTGTACAGGCGAAGACATCAGCGCTGATTGTGACGACGGCGTTTTTTGTACGGCCGACAGCTGTGATCCCCTGCTGGGCTGTGTGAGCGACGGCACGGGCGTGGATTTGGGCTGTGATGATGGAGATCCTTGCAGCACGGGCGAGGTCTGTCAGGGCGACGCCGCCGGATCCTGCGCCGGCGGGACGCCGACTGCTTGCGATGACGGCAACATCTGTACCGCTGATTCCTGTGAGGCCGGCGTGGGTTGCGTGTTCGACGGCACGGGCATCGTGGTTGAATGCGATGACCGCAACGTTTGCACTTCCGGCGATGTCTGTCGCGGGGACGTGGCGGGAGGCTGCGCGGGTACTTTCGCTGATCTCGCAGACTGTGATGACGATAACATTTGCACGGTGGATACTTGCGACGCCCAACTGGGCTGCGTACACGACGGCACGGGCATTGTTGCGGCCTGTAGCGACGGGGACGCCTGCACGTTGGGCGAGCTTTGCCAGGGCGACTTGGCGGGCAGTTGCGCTGGTGGTGCCGCGACCCTCTGCGACGACGGCAATGGCTGCACGGCGGACTCCTGTGATTCCGCTTTGGGATGCGTTTTCGACGGCACGGGCATTGTGGACGCCTGCGATGACGCCAACGTCTGCACCGACAACGACCAGTGCCTGGGTGATGAGGCGGGATCATGTGCGGGCGTGGACGTCACGGCGACCCTCTGCGACGACGGCAACGACTGCACCGAGGATACCTGTCATCCCATCCGGGGCTGCCGCAACGACATGATGGCCGATAATGCTTGCTATCCTCAATTCATCGTGACCTATCCCCCGCGTGGTGCCACGCTCCTTGGCAACCTGGGCAACCCGATCGTAACCGTCCTGGGCTCGGTGGTTTCGGGGGCAGGGCCCATCGAATCGCTGACCATCAACGGCGCCGCGGTGACGGTGGCCGGCGATGGGTCTTTTGTTTATCCCATGGACGCGCTGGTGGGGGGCAACGAGATCGTCTTCGTGGCCACCGACAACATGGGCTCGGTGCGAAAGAGGGTCCAGGGTTTCTTGTTCTCGGACACTTACGCCCGGCCGGACCCGGCCGAGCTGCCGCCGGACATGGTGCCCCAGGGCATGGCCATCTGGTTGAGTCAGCAGGTCTTGGACGACGGCAATCACAGCCTGCCGCCGAACGACTTGGCTACTATTTTTGAGTTGGTCTTGGGGGGCATGGATCTGAGCTCATTCATCAGCCCGAACACGCCCATCGCCAATGAGGCCAGCTACGATATCTACATTCGTACCCTCACTCGTCAGACCTCCTATGCGAATTTGACGGCCGTCAACGGAGGCCTGCGCTTGAACGCCGGCTTCACGGGCATCCACGGTGACCTGTGGTTTGAATGCACTTGCAGCGGGATTTTCTGTGCATGTACCTACACGGGTGGCGACAGCGGTGGAGACCTCAACATCGACTCCATCGACATCAGCGCCGACGTGCAGTTGTCGGTGGCCGCGGATCACAGCCTGGTGGTCAATGTCGTGAATCCCCAGACCAGCATTTCGGGATTGAGCGTAAGCGCGGACAGCTGGTTGCTTGACTTCCTGCTGGGTATGCTTGAAGCGACCATCATCGACGGCATGGTGGGTGACCTGGAGGCTGAGCTGAACACGCAGCTGACCGGAGAACTCGCGCCCATGTTGCAAGACGCCCTGAGCGCCTTGGCTTTCAACGAGGCTTTTGATTTGCCCAGGTTGGATGGTTCGGGTGAGGTCATTCCGGTGCAATTGGTGACGGACTTCATGTTCACCGATTTCACGCCGGCCGGCGGTGCTTTGGGCTTGCGTGCCACGGCTTTGGCTGATGGGCCCGCGCCTTATACAAACTTGGGTTTCCCCTTGAGGCAGGGTTGCGGTGCGCCGCCCCAGCTCTTGGTGGTGCCCAAGGTTGATCCCTTCGAGCTGGTGTTGAGCGATGACACCCTGAACGGCCTTTTGCATGCCGCCTGGTACGGCGGGCTTTTGGAATTCCCTATTCCTGAGAGCATGTTGGGGGATATGGATCTTTCGGCCTACGGCATCGAAAACATGCAACTGAATATCAGCGGCATGTTGGCGCCCACGGCTGGCGATTGCTCTGCGGACGGGGCACTTCGTATCTTCATGGGTGATATGCGCCTGGATGTCCATTTTGAAATGGGCGGCATGCCGGTGGACATCATCGTCTGGGCCACGCTCAGCATGGGCCTGGAGATGCAGGCAGGAGACGGCGAGATTGCCTTGATGTTGACCGGTTTCGATTCGGTCAACACCGAGTTGTTGGTGGTGCAGGACAACCTGGTGGGTCTGGTGGATCTCATTGGAGACGGCTTTGAGGTGCTCTTGACCGAGGCTTTGATGACCGCGCTGAACGGTGGGCAGTTGGCGAGCATCCCCTTGCCGGCCATTGATCTGAGCGGCATGGTGGAAGGCCTCCCGCCGGGCACGGTGCTGGCTTTGGACCCACAAAACATCACGCGCATCGACGGCAACACCATCATCGGCGGCGCTTTGGCGCAATAGGGCGAAGGGGAGCAGGTTATGACACGACGCTTGATTCGTTTGTTTGCTGTTTGGACTTTGTTTGTGGGCATGTTCGCCTGTGGTGATACGGGCTGTGATTGCGTGGGGCCCTTGGAGGCACCGCCGGATGCTGCGAACCGGGTCTATGACGCCGTACAGCTTCGCTTGACACCCGCGGCCTTGGACATGGTGGAAAGCGAGTTGCCGACCCTTTTGGCCGGCTTGATGCCCGAGGGTTTGAGCTTCGAAGTCCCGCCCATGCAAGAGGTCATCGATGCGGTGATCTTTACGATCGCGGTCGACATTTGCCCGTCAGGTTGCACGCTGGATGCCGACATCAAGGGCGCGAGCCTGACGGCGGTGGAACCTGACTTGCTGCAACTCGACGCCTTGCTGGACATGAGCGGCATGATTTACATCGACGGGGATGTGGAATGCGACGTGCCGGTGCATGTGGTCGACAAGCCCTTGCATGCGGATATTTTGTTTTCCATTGATGAGCGGGACGGATTGATGCGTTTTGAGGTCAGCGGTATTTCCCTGGAGTTGACCGACGAAGATTTTTCCCTGGAATGCTATGGCACCCTGGCGGAGTTGATCGAGGCGCTCAAGGGCTTCATGGTCACCATGATGAATGAGCAGTTGGCGGGCCAACTGGAGGAGATGTTGGCGGGTTCTTTGGGGGCTGCTGCTTGTCTTCCTTGCGATTTTTACACGGGCGGTTGTCCCGGTGAATCGACGTGCGAAGTGGATGAGCAGATTTGCTTTGAAGAGCCATCTTGTCGAGCTGCTCCCTTGGGCCTGGTGGGCTCGGTGGACATGGGCGCCTTGTTGGCGGATCTCTTGCCTGGATTGAACGCCGTGTTGGATATGGAATTGGCGGTGGGACAGGAGCTACAAGCCGTCGACGATCCCCTGGTCGAGGCGGGTGGTTTGAGTATGCGCCTTTTCGCGGGCCTGGATGCCGAGCCCAGCGTCTGCGTGCCGGTGCCCGCGCCAGAGGATGTGCCTTCTTTGACCATCCCGGCCCGCAT